>CAZXOR010000082.1:0-1341 GCA_964642395.1 uncultured Methanomassiliicoccales archaeon
CATGATTAACATCAAAAGAGACGAATGGCACGGTGATTGGAACTATACCATCGCTCTACACTAATAATCGCATTTTATTTTTTATCTACCCCTTAGATGTACTAGCCGCGGAGCTCAGTTCCTATTGTTTCAATAATGTCGGACCAACTCAGCAGGTATCAAAAAAACATGATGAGAAACCGAGACGGGACGCCCGAATCTGATACCCTATTTTTGGGTAAAGGTGCAAGACTGTTGCGTCCCGCTTTATCTGCTTTCACCGTTGTCTAAAACGAGAGACTAAACAACCTCGAATACATTGTCCGCAGCGACTGGATCTTCTTCCGTCGTATCGATTGTCGTTTCCTCCTCGAGGCTTCTTCGGAATCGTCGATGATAACCGTGACGTAATCCGTGACGTTATCAACGATATTGGTGACGTTCAAATATTTGCCAGTTCCGACATCGCGGTTTTCGAACATTCTGCCTCCCCCTAGGTCCAACAAACGTCTCCGATGGCGAGTACTAGGGTCAGTACGACGGTGGTGACGGTGCAGAAGTTCTTGGACGTCGCGAGCTTCATCGTGATCTTGGTTATGCTGAAGTTGTTCTCCTTAGTTATGATATCATCCCATTGCCAATTCCAGTTCCTCGTTCGCGTTCGCTTTCGACTTGTCGTCCTCCTTTGTAAGTACCGGTCATAGAGAAACTTGCAGAAGCACAGGACGAAGTACACGCCCCAGAGGTTTGTGTAGTACATCACCGCGGTACCGTCTCTGTTGCTGAATAGATCCCCGATACCAGTGCTGAAGCTGGCGTACAGCATAAAGACGTGGGCACACATCACGAAGTAAAACAGGTAGACCAGCCTTTAAAGTTTCTTCCAGGTCGTCTGGTTCATGTTGGTCTCGACGCAATAGAACGATGTAAGCCACAGCAGGACCATTAGGATGTAGAGCAGCAATGTGAAATCGTGCCGAGGGCCTCGGTGATATCGAGTTCCCAGGCGAAGAACGATGGGAAGTGGTTGGAGAAGTAGAGGATCTGACAGTAGGCCAGTATGCATCCGATGACCGACATCTCAGTCTTGACTGACCTGCGCCTTTTCACAATGATGTTGTTCGAAGGCAGGACGCCGATGTACGCAACTACTGTGAACACTGCCGTTGACAGTGCTCCCTTGGCTATGGTCATCGTTACAGTCCTTCTACTTATTAGGGGGACAAGAAATACTCACCCGGCATATAGTACAGGGTGAATGTGAAAACCACAATGTATATGATCGGCCTGTATTTCCTGGCGTACTTGTTGTCCATGGCTAATAAAATGAGCAGCACTATCGCGATTATGAGGCCGTGTCCA
>CAZXOR010000082.1:1441-4042 GCA_964642395.1 uncultured Methanomassiliicoccales archaeon
ATTTCCTCCTTGGTCTAACTGCCTAATCAGCTAGGCTTCGCGGAGTTGGATTCACTTATGATCAGGCTAATTTTTATCCTTATAGCTTGTTTATGTATTCTTAAATCAACTTTTAATATAACTTATATTTACATAAATCAACGTTCATAGTTTTATATAAACGGCATCGGTCGCGACGTCCCCTCTCTCATCGTTGCAGAGCACACCAGAAGCTGTCTGGATCCCGTTCTGTAGGTCCCGTCTCGGAGGGTCGCTCGTCCGCGGTCAAGGTCCCTAAAGTATGGGATCCAGCGGGACATGGACCACACTACCAGAATGGCCGTGATAACTCCTATGATTTCCCCGGCGGCCACATCGGTGGGCCAGTGTACGCAGAAGTACAGGCGGGAGAACCCGACCAGGATCGCGTAAACCAATGCTAAATATCCCCACCTGCGGCTGTGTATGAATATCACCGTTGCGACGGCAAAGGCCAACGCGGTGTGCCCCGAGGGAAACGACCAAGTGTCTGGTGCCGGGATTAGGAGGTTGAAGTCCTCGACGGAAAACGGGCGTTCCCTACACACTAGCGGCTTCAGGATGACGTCGACGACGATGTACACGACAGCCACCGAGACTACAATGGACACCCCACACCTACGCTATCTGGGGAAGCAGGTCATCAGAAAGCCCAGGATGAACCACACCAGCTCCGTGGCGCTGTATGTGATTCCAACCATAATCTGATCTAGGGCGGACCCGTGAATGGAGTCGAAGAATTTGAGGACGCACAGCTCCCACATATGGGGAGCCAGGACGTGGTGGGATATAATGGGTGCGCAGGGATGCTCCGCGGGACCAGATGTTCTCAGGACCTCTAATGGGTAGTGTCCAGGAACGACTTGCACTTGGCGTATAGGTCCACGGTGGGCTGGGTGGTAGCCCAACCCGGATCCGCGTCCACCACATCTAGATGGATTCTCCGACTCAGCACTTCCAAGTCCCGGTCAAAATTGTTATTGGCGATACCATTGTCCAACCTGAGCATGTGTTCATAGTGTCCCAGACTCAACATCCACCTCATGTAGCTGTCCTGGTCGGGCTCGATCCCCAGGACATCCATCATCTCGGGGGTCAGATGCCTCATGACCTCCTCGGCATTTTTCATGTTGGCCTCCATGAAGTCATCGTAGTTGGTGGCCATTGCAGGAAACATATAGAGGTAGCCGGTGTACCTCCTTTGAAGGTCTGTGTATCTCGGACCCCCCCCGATGTTCACGCCCACGCAATCGTGGCACAGGTTCCCCTCGTGGTCGCAGAACATGGCAGAGGGCTTGTATCCACTGTTCTTGCACCAGGTTGGAATGTCCCAATTGTACGATCCGCAGGTGCCCAGATAGAAGCCGATGGCGTCCACGTAGGGTTGCATCCTGCCGGCCAAGTCCTCCACCTCGGCTTTCAGCCTCTCGGGTTCGGCGTGCAGGCCAAGATTTAACATGTAGACCAGGAGGTTGAATCTCCCTTCTGTCGGGGCATAGCTCCCACCGAGGGCCTCCTTCTCGTCAATTGTCCTGTACGGGACGGAGTTCTCCTCCAGCTTTCTGCATATGGAGCCTTCGTTGCCGGTCCTGATGATCGCGACGTCTTTTGTGTCTGAGTCGCCTCTCAGGCACCATATCAAGTTGTCCTCCAGCATCGGGCATCCGATTATCCCCAGCACTCCGGTTGTCATGCCTATGTGATTCATCTGCGGGGATTTATACTGTCCAGTTCCACGTGGGGAACCGGCCATAGATCCCAGTGCGTCCGAAGAATCAAATTCCAAGACCGTCACTCACAGTCATAATGGTCTACAGCAACACCGTCAACGGATTCATAGAGGATGTCATAAGCGGTGTCGTCGTGGACAGATAGCTAATAGCCTTAGAACGAAAGGCATCCACACCTTGGACGGCGAGAGGGTGTCGTGGAGGGACTCTATGAAGAACATACACTGGGTCCTGAAGGAGAGCGAAGTGCCAGGGGTTGTAAACGTCTTCATCAGTACAATATACCGTTTATCAACAGCAGGATAGATTTCTGCATTGCCGGATACGGTCGCAGGGACAGGGGCACCATCGTGATCGTCGAGCTTAAAGGACGGTCGGAGGGCCTCTGCAGGATCGACATGGAGGACATCGTCTATGCGAACTTCTACGACAGGGATGTCTTAAATCCGTCCTACCAGGCGTGGTCCTACGCGAACTACATGACCAACTTTAACAACGAGATCGTCTACGGATAAATCGACATCATTCCCTGCACATACTTCACTAACATGATGGTACAGACCGGGAGGTCCTTCTTGAGGACGACGTCTACAAATACTACATGAAGCAGGCTAGGATATTCTACCTCAACAACGAGGGGGAGTTCTTGGATTTCATACGAGACTCTTTATCGAGGTCCGATGACGGCCGGATCGAAAACAGAAAGCTCACGGTGTCCGCCTCGTTGCAGAAGTCCCTCAGGTCCGTCTTTAGGAACAAGGATTTCTTCGCTCCGATGGAGAGGCAGAAGAACACTACGAGACGGTCCTGAAGGGCATCCGGAGGAACTACCTCTACTACAGGAAGACGGTCT
>CAZXOR010000082.1:4142-5409 GCA_964642395.1 uncultured Methanomassiliicoccales archaeon
GAAGGGCCCAGGACGGGAAAATCGGTTCTCACCCACTTAACAGCGGATTAAAGGACGGCGACGATAGCAGCTTCATACACACCCTGTACGTGACGAAGACGTCGGCCCCATGCGCCATGTATTCCAGGGAGCTGAAGTCCTTCGCTAGGAAGCTCAGGACGGACCCGCCGTTCAAGAGTACGTCCAGCTTCGTAGACTGCGATAGAAATGAGTGTTCCGTTATATTCGTGGACAAGGCCTACAGGCTGGCCGCCAGATCATCGCAGTTTTCCAGGAAGAAGAACCAGGTCCGTGAGTTCATAAACGCGGCGATGATCTCGATGTTCTTCATTAACGAGGATCAATCCGTCTCCATGCAGGACATCGAGACCATCAACAGGATAAACGAGACCGCCAGGGAGCTCAGAGCGAAGGTGATCTCGGACAGGCTCGTCCTGGAGACAGCGTTCAGATGCAGGGGCTTGGGTCTCTACATTGCATGAGTGGATGAATTACTGGGAATTAGGAAGTCCAGGGGCCCTCCTAGGGACGTTCCCGTATGACATCGAGGTGGTCTTCTCCCCCCCCCCCTCCTGATAAGCTCGTCTCTAAGATCAGGAAGAGGGGGTCGGAGAGGTTCAACTCGAGGATCGTTGTCGGATACTGTTGGGGCCGAAAGACCAACGAAAGGAAGAGCGAATACGACATCGACTTTGATGACAGCGACCTGAGGCTAAAGTGGAACACTTCGACCAACACCCGGGGCAACGACTACGTCTACTGTGAGGAGATAGGGTACATCCCTCCAGCCAGGAACTGGAGTACTAGTATGGCGAGGTCATCATAGGCTCGGACATGAGAACCGGAATGGGGAGGTCATCACAGATCTGACGGCCAGGAGTGACATCCACGAGACCCTCTTCGGGTGGAGGAGGGGTCCGGAATGCGCCGACGGATCATAAGGAACATATACCACACTTTGATGACTCGCTGGATGTACGGATGCGTTATCTATTGCGTGGATGAGACGCTGAAATGGTACATCAAGTCCCGGCTGAAGAGATTTGATAAAAGCGGCAATCAATTCAGGGGTCACATTTTGGATATTAGATTCATTTCTGATTGCATTGATTGTGAGATTGGATACCCGCTTTATCAACTGTGCACTAAACTAGACCCGGGACACATGTTTACCTCGAGTTCGTCAGATAATGTCTACATCCATATATGTACGCGTGTATGCACAAGAACGCGTATGCTAGCACCCGCTGATTGTTCGCATATTTGA
>CAZXOR010000083.1:0-5341 GCA_964642395.1 uncultured Methanomassiliicoccales archaeon
TTCATATGCTATAAATCAATCCAACTCAATTCCTGGTTATTCAAGTTTCAACCCTAAATCATATCAAAAGATGGGATAAACCCGACCATGATCGCATCGGGAATTTTAGACTTCAAATCCTTTAGATCCGAGTGGCAGAGCCTTAGGAAACCCCCCCCCCCTTATGGAGCTTCTTGCCGAGGATCATCGCCGTCACCAGCGCTTCTATGCGTCCCTCCACCTTCCACGCTGAGGTCTCGTTGGAGATGTCTGTGGACACGTAGATCGGCAGCCTCAGCGAGATGCGCTGCGAATCGTCGCAGACATCCCAAAGGAACTGTAGCTGCTCCTCCGGGATTTCCACCATGGAGCTGTCTCTTGTTCTGTACGTGCGGTTGCTGCTGTCGATTATCTCGGACAGCGTACGTTTCGACCGTGCCAGATTGGAGTTGAAGTCCCACATCATGGACTGCATGAAAACGTTTTCCATGTTTTATCAATAATGTATTATGATAAAAAGGCGCACTCGTGTGACCCTTCACGGCTGTTGACTATAGGTTAGATAACGGCGTTAATTTTAATATTCCCCCACCAATGACTGTTCGCATGTCTCAAAATCAACAATTGGAGGAGATGCTTGCCAGACACCCTTGCTACAGCAAAGAGGCTCACCGCGAGTTTGCCAGGATACACGTTTCGGTTGCACCCCGTTGCAACATACAATGCAACTACTGCAATAGGAAGTACGACTGCTGCAACGAATCCCGCCCGGGTGTCACCAGTGAGGTTCTCACGCCGGAGCAGGCCGCGGAGAAGGTGGCCTACGTGAAATCGAAGATCCCCAACCTCAGCGTTGTTGGGATCGCCGGCCCGGGAGACCCCCTAGCCAACGAGGAGACCTTTCGCACCCTAGAGCTGGTGTCTAGGTAGACCTTCGACCTCACCCTCTGCGTTTCCACAAACGGTCTGGCCCTCCCAGACAACGCACAGAGACTTTACGATTTAGGCGTCAGATTTATCACCGTGACCATGAATGCTTGCGACCCAGAGATCGGGATGCAGATCTACGGCCCCGTGTTCTGGCAGGGTATGTCCCTGAAGGGCAAGGAGGCCGCCGAGGTCCTCATCGCCTGCCAGACTGAGGGCATAGAGAGATGCTCGGCTCTCGGGATGCTCGTGAAGGTCAACATCGTCATGATCCCCGGTATCAACGACGGACACATCTCGGACCTAGTAAGGTATGTTAAAGATAGAGGTGCATATATTGTGAACATATTGCCGCTCATTCCCGTGGACGGGACACCCTTCGCCGGACGTAGGGCTCCTACCCCCAAGGAAAGGCGCGAGATGATGGACCGCTGCTCGCTGGACGTCAGGATGATGCGCCACTGCAGACAGTGCAGGGCGGACGCCATCGGCCTACTAGACCAGGACCGCTCCCAGGAGTTCGTCCACTTCAATGATTGCGGATCCGGATGTGGACCCTCGGAACCCATATCGATTGGCATCAGGGATCCGTCGCTCTACGCCGTGGCCACCACTGACGGCATCACCGTAGATTCCGGATTCGGAAACGCGTCTGTGTTCAAGGTCTACGAGTCCACCCCAGACGGGCCGACGTTCGTCCGCGACGTCCGTGTGGACAGGTCGTCCCCCGCCGCTGGTAGGAGCCACAGGGAACACATTCGTGCCATTGTGGAGTCCATTAGCGACTGCGGCAACGTGGTCGTGAAGGAAATAAGCGACATGCCCAGGAAGATCCTATCCAACCTAATGGTGAGGGTTGTGATCTCAGACGGTACCGTATCCGACTCCATCGCCGCCGATGTGCCTGGGTTCCTTTCTCCCGCTAGTTAGTCGTCTTTGTCCAAGAACGGCACTGTTGGCAGTGTCCCGTCCAAGATATAAATAAGACATTCTGATAGCACAGCCCAGTAAACGGAGTATGCATCATGGACGCTCAGCAGATGAGATAGATCTACATAGACTTATTCAAAGAGAGGGGTCACGCGCAGATCAGCTCGGCCCCACTCGTGCCCGAGAACGATCCCACCGTTCTCTTCACCACTGCGGGGATGCACCCGCTAGTGCCCTATCTCCTCGGCGAGAAACATCCCGCCGGGAGGAGACTCACGAACTTCCAGAAATGTGTCAGGACCGGGGACATCGACGAGGTGGGCGATGCCAGCCACCTCACGTTCTTCGAGATGCTCGGGAACTGGTCTCTGGGCGACTACTTCAAAAAAGAATCCATCGCCTGGAGCTACGAGCTGCTGACCGATGTCCTTGGCATCGACAGGAACCAGCTCGCCGTGACCGTCTTCGCAGGAGACGAGGACACCCCCAGGGACAACGAGACCGCCGACCTCTGGAGGAGTCACGGCATGACCGACGACCAAATCTTCTTCTACGGAAAGGCGGATAATTGGTGGGGCCCCGCCGGCCAGACTGGGCCATGCGGACCCGACACTGAGATCTTCTTCGACGACGGCAGGCCCAAATGTGGGCCTGACTGCGGACCCTCCTGCCACTGTGGGAAGTACACCGAGATCTGGAACAACGTCTTCATGCAGTACTTCAAGGACACCGAGGGGAGGTTTTCTCCCCTGAAGCAAATGAACGTCGATACCGGCATGGGCCTCGAAAGAATCCTCCGCGTGCTGAACCACGTGGAGACCGTCTACGATACCCCCCTCTTCACAGGCATCATCGGCAAGATCGAGGAGATCACCGGCAAGAAATACGGCTCGGATGAAGAGACTACTCGTGCGTTCAGGATCGTGGCGGACCATCTGAGGGCTGCTACCTTCATCCTGGGGGACGGGGTCGTCCCCGCCAAGATCGGCCAGGGGTACATCCTCAGGAGGCTTATCAGAAGGGCTAGCAGGTACCTGTCCAAACTCGGTGTGAACGACATCTGCATGCGCGACGTGTGCGAGGTCGTCGTCTCCGAGTACTCCAAGACGTACCCCGAGCTCGAGGGGAGCAAGGAGTTCATCTATAGCAACATCATCGCCGAGGAGGAAAAGTTCCACAAAAATCTGGTGAATGGACTGAGGAAGTTCAACGATATAATCGCCAAAGTCGGGGATGCGGAGACGCTCCCCGGGGACATAGTTTTCAGACTCTACGACACCTTTGGATTCCCGGTTGAGCTCACCTATGAGCTAGCCGCCGAGCAGGGCAAGAAGGTCGACATCAACGACTTTCGGGGCAGGTTTAGGGCCCACCAGGAGAACTCTAAAGCGGGCGCCAACCAGCAGTTCAAAGGGGGCCTGGCCGACTACGCTGTAGAAACTACCAAGCTGCATACCGCCACCCACCTGCTAAACGCCGCCCTCAAGAAGATCGTCAGCCCCAATATTCAGCAGAAGGGGTCCAACATCACCGCCGAGAGGCTCAGGTTCGACTTCAACCTGGACAGGAAGTGCACCCCCGAGGAACTGGCCGCTGTTGAGAAGTACGTTAACGATGCCATAAAGGCCGCCATCCCCGTGGTCTGCGAGTAGATGTCCATTGAGCAGGCCCGCGAGCGCGGAGCGATAGGAGTCTTTGGGGACAAGTACGGCGAGATGGTCAAGGTTTACATTATCAGCGACGTCTCCTGCGAGATCTGCGGAGGGCCTCATGTGTCTAGCACCGCTGAGTTGCAGGGGTTCAAGATCAAGAAAGAGGAGAGCTCCGCCGCCGGCGTCAGGAGAATTAAGGCGGTGGTCGGCAAGTTCGACTAAGTCGTAGTCAAATCAGATGAAGAGCGACGTAGTCGCCGGGACCTAGCCGTTATGGCTCTCTTTCTGATAGCCACCGTCAAGACGGCATGGACGCGTCTATAGTGAATGTGGTCCTGCTTGTAATCGCTGACGACCTGGGCATGACCGTCTCGTCTAGCACCTTCATCTCCGTCGCATACCTGATACCGGTTACCGGGCTCTGCCTGACTCTCTCCAAGGTCACCGACTGCACAGACATCCGTCGGATGTTCCTGGTCAGGACCGCCCTCTTCTCCGTCGCATCCGTGGAATGCACCCTGTCCCCTGGGGCCTGGCTGATAATTCTATTCAGGTTCGTCCAGGAACTCGGGACGGCGTTCATGGTCATCTCCAGTCCATAATGGTGGCACGCCTTCTACCGAAGAACCGCAAGAGCAGCGGGAAGCCTGCATCGCTACTAGAAGCAGGATCTCCGTGGTCATAGAGCCCATGATAGGCGGCATAGTCAGGGACCTGCTGTCCTGGTACTGGATGTTCCTCATAAACATTCCGCTGGGCATTATCCTGGTGGTCGCGTCCGTCATCCTCCTTCCGAAGGGCAAGGAGATCGTGGACACGGTGATGCCCGACAGGAGTTCGTTCGTCTTCGTGTTTGCTGAGGTGACCCTGACCATAGGTACCATGTACGAATACGTCGATAGCTTCCTGTACCCGTCGGTCTCTGCCACGGCCTGCGTGATCGGCATAGTGCTGACACTGCTATCCCTGGTGAGGCCCTTCGGGAAGGGCAAGCCGCTAGCCGCCCTGCCCATATTGAGGAACCTGAAGTTCGTCACTGTCTCCGTGATATTCTTGCTGAGCACGATGATGGGCGCCGAGACAATGTACCTGCTCCCGTTCTACATAAGCATCGCCGAGAGCATGAACTTCATAGCTATCAGGCTGACCCTCGCCGTGGAGTCGCTGGTCACAATCGTCGTGGCAGTGCTCATGAGTAGATGGTGCGACTCCAAGGGATGTCGCGCCCCAGCGACGGTGTCCCTTGCACCGAAGGTCAGGTCTCAGTCATGCTAGTATTCATAGACCTGTCACTGGGCCTCTGGTTCTTTATGGTCTTGCTAACTATCCTGGGGTTCTTGTTCGACATGTCCATCACATTCTGGTCAACCAGGATACTGAAAGAGGCCCAGGAGGAGAACTCCGACAAGGCGGGGTCCATGGCCATGATGATCAACTACATCGAGTACGCCCTCAGGCTCGCGGTGTTACTGTGATATTTTCTCTGACCGTCCCCGGGCAGACGTCGGATCCATCGCCATGAATGTGGACTCTCTGTTGACAGAGTTCCATGGAGCTGCGCGGTCATCACCGTCCTGACGCCAGTGGCGTGCGCCGCATTCCTCATTCAAGTGTTTGTTTGACCCTGAGTTTATCAGTTGATATCTACATGTATACATGTATGTGCACATGCACACGAGTACGTATGCTAACGTCAGCTGATTGTTCACGTATTTGAGAGGGTACCTCGGTTCTCATTTGCTGTGTTGTGGTTGACCGGGACCAGAGGTCCCGGCCTCTGTATGTTGTTTAACTGCCCCGAAAGCGTCAGGAATGCGTTAGAAATCCGTATAACAGTTGATTGTGTCGCTGAA
>CAZXOR010000084.1:0-5282 GCA_964642395.1 uncultured Methanomassiliicoccales archaeon
GAGTTCCAAGGCGGATGCAACATCTGCAAGTCCTGCGGCTGGACCAAGTGCGACTGATCCAGCGAAACCATAAAAAACCCCCTTATCCGTGACTATACTCGGGGCGGGTAGTCAGTAAGTCCAGTTCCCTAATGCACCAATACGAAGAGCCGTGTACCTCAAGGATTCACCACGGACTGGCCGGCGCCAGGAATGAATTACCTGCTCGCCTCACTTCCTCACTTCACCGTCCAGCGGATCATTGCGAAGACGTTTTCGAAGTCGGTTGCCACTATGCTGTCGAAAACGCAGTCGTCAATTGCTTCGATGACAGTCCGCGCCGCATCATCTTCCGCTCCCATCGTCCTTAGCATGGTGACGTAGCAAGTGACGAAATCCTCCAGCGACTCAACCCATGGATCCATACGGGGAATATGTCCACAATGTAGGCTTTGTCACGGTTTTGAAGCCAGTCCTCGAAGAACCCGGTGTCCCTCTCGTGGACGGGCATAATCGATTTCGAGACTGCAGGCGGCTGCGAACAGAGTGCCGTCCTCGGACTGCCTGCTCCAGGAGAGCACGGCGCACCACCTGCGGGTGGCGCTCTACATTCTCACCATGGATTCATCGGTGTTGAACCTGGAAGAAGGGTAGCGAAGCAGAAGTCGTAGCCCTTCTTGGGGGTGTACGCGAACCAGTCCTGGTGGAACCTCTCGAAGTTCGAGATCTCCATCCCGTGCATCGATGCAGACAGCCTGTCTAGCATCCCGGCCGAGGAGTCTATGCAGACCAGGATTCTCATCTTTGGGACCAGGAGGAGCGAATACGTCTAGTGGCTGTAGCCCATTTCGAACACGCAGTCGTTCGGTAAGACCACGCTGAAGTCGAACAACTTGTCGACTATCCTGTAGGGTGCATCGCCCTAGCTACCAATGTGTAGGTGTCGGACACGGAGTCCTAGAATTCCTTCTCGCTTGGATTCGCCATGGACCAGGAATGGCGGATCAGATGTTAGAGTTTGGGTAGCCCCTGTACAGGAACCATCCGAGAAATAACGCTGCCCCAACGCCCGCCAGGAACCCGGAAGTGAACCTCAGGGTGGGCATATCTTCTGAGACCTGGCCCTTGTATGCCCAGGCCGTCGCCATCCTGCTCTCCAGTCTACGGTCGATGAGCCAGCAGGCAGTGAACCCCATGGGCAGCCCCGCGAAGATCCCACAGCACTTGATGCACACCTGGAGCTGGGACTCGTTGAGGACGAAACTGCGGGCAGCCTCCTAGTGGCAGGTGATGTCCCTGAAGTAGTAGATCGCGCCCACCACCCTATGCCCTAGTCAGCCGTTGTCCACGTGCCCTCCATTGTTGTCGATGTCCACGAACGTCCCATAGGGGGCCATGAAAGGCACAGTTACCATTAGGGCGAGGCGTATCGTGAAAGTGACGGTCGTGGCAAACAACCATTAACGGCGGAGTATGAAAGGAAATGCCCTCTGTGGATGTAAACCCTTCCATTGGAGGCTCACTGAGTAGCAGACCGCGAACACGGCGAGGGCGACCGGCGCTATGCAGCAAAACCTCCATACCTCCCAGCGCCGTCCAGGTTCGCCTTTAGCAGCGCGATCATAACACAGAGCTCCACCAAGTACATAAAGAGAACGGCCCAGTGTCACCGATTTCCTGGTACCATGCGACTTCGGATAGCGGCCTGAACATCGACACGCTCATCTCCAGCACCACGGAAGCGAACATCACGGCGGTGCCCACAATCATGTCTCTCATGCTCTTGCGGCGAGTCTCCAGCTCGGACCTGATGCCGTCCTTGTTGTAGAACCGCCTCCCCAGGGCGATTGCCAGATGCCTGGTATCGACGGTGTCACCTTTCGAGTACCAGAGTATGTCGCAGAACGCGCAGACGAACTCAAAATTCTCTTCGCTCATCATCTTGTTGCCAATCTCAAACACCGAGTCCCTCAGCCTCCGCACTTTCTCCATCTGGACTCCGCCCTTTGACTGGAAGCCATCAAGATTATCGCGGCGATTGAGGCCGACGCGACCGACAAGAGTATCGCGCGCTTGGACGACAATTACAGGTGAAGCTAGACGAGGATCAGCGATACTGCCAGGAGTAGTGGGGCAGCCGTCACAGGCTACAAGTCGGGGTCACCGAGTTCGATGAACGGGTTCTCACGGTGGATCTACACCGTCACCAGCAAAATCATCGTATAGATAAGAACAAGCGCGACTAGGGAGATCTGGGTCCCGGTGATGCTGACCTACCAAACAGGCCACCGATGCCCAGTAGCGGGACTACGAACATCAGAATCATGGAGACCATTATCCCGAGTTTGAAGACCGTCATACAGGGGACCGTCAATGATATGCTGTACCTCTCGCTCATGGCCCTCACGGAATCCAGGGCGACGTCAGAGGCCCTTCTCAGAAGTCTGAGCCTCGTGTCCAGGGTGCCATACTTAGAAGCGGCTATACACAGGAGCACGATGTTCCTGTACCCCCGATGCGGAAGTCGGAAGTCCAGAGACCTCCTCGGCGAGGGCATCTGCTACACTTTCAGCGCATTTCATGTTTGCAGCCCTGACGGTCCTGGAGAACAGCTCTCCGGAGAACCCGTGGCCCTCCTCGCCACACTGCAGACCGCCGTGTCCAGCAAGCCTCCTCCTCCACCGATGTGGTGACCATCCCAATGATCGTGAGCCCCTCGCCCACCAACCTGAGGTCGTCTCGGGTTATGCATAGGCCCCTGACGTCCTACGCTTGAACTCCTCCAGCATGGTCTCCACTAGGTAGTCGCGGCACATGTTCGCCACTATGCCGTTGACTGTCAGCACCCACTCCGGACCGAGAAACCTATCGTCATCGGCACCCATCTCGGCGAGGTAGGCGTGGAGTATCGACTTGGCACGGATCTCCTTCGCGGCGTCTCTACTTCCGCCTTGAAAGCTCTGCATCGCTCTGCGCATCACGGCGACGGTCATCAGGCTCTCGGTGCTGTTGATGTCCACGAACTCCCCTGGGGCACCCCAGGTTGCCACCAGCTCATTCACTCTCCGATCATGTTGCCTGTCCTGCAGTCCATCACTGTCCTGAGGGTGAAGATGACGTTGGTGGGCATGAACGCCTCCTAGGGGATGCTGATGTTTATACCACCCTTTTGAACACAGAGTCCGCGGAGTCGCTGTGGATGGTACCCATAATCGCGCTCCATGCCTCCCAGTACGCATGCTCAGGCAGAAGGTCCTGACCTTAGCGCCTCTGACATCGCCCAGCACGATGGTCGACTCCCCCATCCTAAGAAACGTGTGAAGGGCCCCGTTCGAGCGGGACTCTTAGTTTCCGCCCATTTTCTGGTCCACCAACATGATCTGGATTTTGAACTCTAGAGCCCTCATGGCGGCCATCGGGAGCTCAATGGTGTTCTCTATGGTCAGGATTCTCTGGCTGAGCGGGAACTCGAACATCAGAGCGAGAGGATGAAGCTTTTCCACACCCTTCTGGCACCGTACACCATGATTGTGGCGCAGCTGTTCACCAGGTACGACAGTATTCCGGCCGTGCAGGGGTCACTGTTCGTTGACAATGAGCCTGCTCAGTGTCCAAGTCCTGGAGAACCTCTTTCTTATGGCGACGGCATTGCCGTTCGGACTCAAGGAGTAACCTACCACGGTCACCCTGGCATCTATGTTCCCGAAGTCCATCTCCAGCACGGGGTCGGAGCGGGAGAACCTGAGTCCGCTTTCCCGCTTCAGGACGTTCATCAAGTTCCACACCTCCCTGCCCTCCACCATGAGGTTGGTACGACAGCGGATGTGAGAGTTCAGATCGCGATGCCGTTCATGGTCACGTGAACCCGGTTCTTGGAGCATGGCGTGTCGATGTACATTTTTTTATGTGGGGTTGGAGAGGAAAACGTCAAAGATCCCTGCATTCACGGAGTGCCTGTAGGCCATGATGCATATGTCCTTCGCGATTTCGTTCAGTTCCGACACACCGTAAATTTCCTCATCCCTGCAGCAGTCGGTCAGCAGCGATCGGGCCATACTCATGACGGAGTCCCTGTCCAGCTGCCCCCGTCCCTACGGTACCTGTAGCAGATGCCGTCGATCATGTTCATGACCACGGCGTTTATTGCGTCCAGGTATGCGTACTCCCTGAGCCTGAGGTTAGACTCCACCTCCTCGTCGTCGGACATCCACACTAACACCGACCTGTGCGGGGTGGTGTAGGACGCCAGGGGCCTCAGCCTGTCTGGGGGTCGGTAATCCAGCAGTCGGTGTAAGATGGCTTGATCTTGATGTCGGTCAGGGCCAGGGCGTAGAACCTGCTGGCAAACCCAGCGGGCGGGCCCTTCTGCGCCGCCTCCTCTGCGGCTCGGGCGGGTTGAAGGACGCGAATCTGAACCTATCCTTGGGCACAGGGGCGTCAGAATCCCCAAAGTCCTCCTCGGAGCTCTCTTAGAGCTCATCGTCGTAGCCCTTGGGCGACGATCTGAAATGATCCCGAAAGATGGTAGTCTCAGCATCGCGGCATCTCTCTTGGACCCATTGAGCGGACGACCCTCTTTGAGTTCGGACTCAACCAGGTCTAATGTTCTTTACGTGCACATTATGCACTCCCTGCATTCGGAACGGTCTAGGGCATCCCGGTTGATGAGCTCCCGCTCCTCGAACACGACCCTCTCGGGGAACGCAGATCACATCATACCCCATCGCCTCGCGGGACATCCTATATTTCTACACCTGGTCATGGGGGCCTCGGTGGAGAAAGACCACCTCCTGATCAACGCCACCTCTCTTACTGCCCTCCCGGCCGCACTGAAAACTTCTACATTCCTCCCGGTGCGAAGGACGATCCTGTCGGCGCCGCCTAGCTTGCACATCACCTCAACCGTGCACCTGATGCAATCGTCTGATCCCGGCACGGGAGCCAGGAGGTAGCCCTATAATTTATGACCAGCGAGTCTCCCAATATGCTCCCTGGCGGGGGGGGCCATCCATCCTTCCGAGCCCGATTGTTCTTAAAGATAGATAAAAAATAATATGTGAAATAATGCAAACATATTTCTCATGACACTAACTCACAGAGAAGTGGTATTGGACGAGTCCGACAAGACGAGGATTGGCAAGATGATGCTGTTACTGAATGAGTGTCAGCGTAAAGCGTTTCTCAGCCTGTACTACGAGAAACTGGGATACGAAAGCGCTACCCAGATATCCAATCTCATGGGCATGAACCTCACGATGCTCACTGCAGCGAAGCGTGATGTCGCAGAACTCAAAAACAACTCG
>CAZXOR010000085.1:0-5276 GCA_964642395.1 uncultured Methanomassiliicoccales archaeon
CGACAGCCGCCTGTGCGATGACCGCGAGGGCGCCTACTTCAGGAGGCTCAGGCCCACCACGTCCGAGATGGGCGAGGTGGACAGGGCGGCCCTGAACCAATTCCAGAAGCACGCCAAGTACAGGTACCAGTGCTGCAAGGGGACCACTTGCCTGGTGGAGCTGGATGAGGAACCCCCGCACGACGTCAACCCCGACGCCATGCAAATCGCGCTCACATTCTCCGAGATGCTCGGTGCGAACATAATCGACGAGATCCACTTTATGAGGAAGATCGTGGTGGACGGTTCGAACACTTCCGGCTTTCAGAGGACCGCCCTCATCGCTACTGACGGGCATATCACAGTGGGCGGTAGGGAGATCTCCATCCTGTCTGTGTGCCTGGAGGAGGACGCGGCCAGGAAGGTTGAGACCACCAAGAATGACGAGGTCCTCTATAGGTTGGACCGTATGGGCATCCCGCTGATCGAGGTAGCCACCGGCCCAGACATGAGGACCCCAGAGGAGGTTATGGAGGTGGCGTATAGACTAGGGACGCTGCTCAGGGCCACCAAGAGGGTCAAGAGGGGGATCGGAACCATCCGCCAAGACCTGAACATCTCGATTCCGGGAGGCGCCCGCATTGAGCTGAAGGGTGTCGGGGAGCTAAAGATGATCCCTGACTACGTCAGGAACGAGGTGAACAGGTAGAGGATGTTGATTAGGATCAAGGAAATTTTGGACGACAGGGGCACAGGGCCCGCCGCCTTCGAGCCTGTAGACGTTACCGATATCTTCGCGGACTGCGGGTCCAATGTCATCAGAAAGACCATGGACGACAGGGGCAGGGTCCTGGCCGTCAGGCTCCCTGGGTTCGCTGACGTGATGAACGGCAAAAACAAGACCTTCAAGTTAGGCTCCGAGATGGCCCAGCGCGCCCGCACCAGGGGTGTGAAGGGAATCTTCCATTCGGACGAGCTTCCTAACTATGGCATCGAGCAGGCATACGTGGACAGGCTCAGGGAGCACTTGGGAATGACCGGCGAGTTCGATGCCTTCGTGATGTGTGCGGCTAGGGAGAAGAAGGCCAGAGACGCGCTGGAGGCCGCAGTAATTAGAGCCAACGATGCCCTGGTTGGAGTGCCCGAGGAGACCAGGGACCCGCTGCCAGACGGCACCACCAAATACTCCAGGCCCCTCCCCGGAGTTGCAAGGATGTACCCCGAGACAGACGTTCCCCCGACCCCGATTACCGAGAAGAGGATGCGGGACGTCAAGAACAACATGCCCGAGTTTCCCGAGCAGATCGAGGCCAGGCTAGTCAACGACTACGGCATCAACGCCCAGCAGGCAATGTAGATCGTCAGGCAGAGCAACGATGAGCTCTTTGAGAGGTTGGCCGTCAACAAGGCCATGGCGCCGGTCGCCGCGACGATGTTCCTCAACACCTACGGCTAGTTAAAGCACGACGGCATTAACGTCGACGCGCTCATGGATGATGCCGTCGTCGGTGTCTTCAACATGCTGAGGCAGGGGCGCTTTGCCAAAGAGGCCCTGCCCGCCCTGCTAAGGGAGATGTCCACAGGGACCTCCGCCGAGGACGCCATTAGGAAGCTGGACCTGGTAGTTATGGATTCCGACGAAGCTGCCATGGTGATCGAGCGGATCGTCAGCGAGCGTGAGAACTTCGTCAGGTCCAAGGGCATGGCCGCTATCGGACCTCTGATGGGGCCCGTTATGGACGCCCTCAGAGGGAAGGTGGACGGGAAGCAAACCAATGAGCTGTTGACCGCCGCTATAAAGAAACTTCTGGACTGATCCCCAGGACCTTACGGCCTCCGGGCCGGTCTCATCTCAATATGCCGAACAGCCTATTTAGGTCGCAGTCATAGATGATCCTGGGCAACGGCTTGTCTGCGTTCGTCAGCATCATATTTAGCTTTTGGTCTACGGTTTTTCCAATGAGAAGCTCGAAGTCGAGGCCCCTGAGAATGAAGAACAACAGCGGATCCTGGTCGAACTTTCTCCTATCCCGTACAGCACTGCGACCACGTGCTTGCACATGTACGCCCAGTTAGGACAGATGTACTGGAACGAGATCTCGCCTGGTCTGTGAAACAGCCCCCTGTCGGACACGAACACGTCCTTCACATTCTCGGATATGTTACCGTTCACCAGGGATTCCACGGTGCTGATCCTGTTCCTGCAGCGCTTTATGATCTCCATATAACGCTTTGTCGGCATAGGCACGATGTTCATTGTCACCGAGTACGACCTCGAGCAGGACCCCTAGACATTGGCCTTGACCTGCCCCTCGCGGATCTTCAGATCAATTACCGTCCGGTTCCTCAAGTAGTTCCTGCCAATGCGGTTCTTGAAGTCGGAGTAGTGCTCCAGGTTCCTATCCCACTCCATACCCCACCAGGTCTCAGCTATCCTGCAGCCGTCCGCTCACACTGGCTCCATCTGCTTCTTCGCCATTGGATCGCTCCAGTCTGAACAGGTTAAACAGCTGCCTGTCGTCCAGTTCCGTTATCAACTTCTCGCCCTCTCCGACGATCTTCTCGGCCATCTCTGTCTTGTGTTCGATGAGCTCAGCGATCTTGTCCTCAATGGTACCCTGCAAGATCGGGCGGTACACCATAACGTTCTTGCGCTAGCCTATGCAGAACCCCCTGTTGGTGGCCTGGTTCTCCACCATCGGATTCCACCAACGGTTGAAGTGGACCACGTGGTTCGTCGCGGTCAGGTTTAGGCCCACGTCGCCGGCCCTCGGAGAGAAGACCATGTAAGGCACGTAGTCATCCTCGGAGTTAAACTTCTCCACCATCTCCGTCCTCCTCTTCACCGATGTTCCCACGTGCAGGACCAACCCTTTCTGGTCGAACACCTTTTCGAGGAAATCGGACAGGGGCTCGGTGAGCTTCCTATACTGAGTGAACACTAGCACCCTCTCTCCGTTGTCCCGTATGGTCTCGCAGAGCTGGAGGAGCTGGATGAATTTCCCGCTGGCCTTCTTGTCGCAGTCATCCTCCCCTCATAGAGGTCGGGGTGGTTGCATATCTGCATGAACTTAGTAATGGCGGACAATACCAGGCCCAGGCGCTGCCCCCTGTCAACCGATTCGAGGCTCCTCTCGAACTGGTTCATGTAGTTATTGTACAGTATTACTGCTTTTTGGACAGAGACATGCCAATGTAAATCTTGTTCTTGTCAAGGAGTCGCTTATAATGCGCTTGTCTGTTTTCAGCCTACGGAGGATAAACGAGGACGTGATCTTGTGGAGTTCACTGTAAAAGTCATGGCTGTTCCCAATATAGACGACGAACTTCTTGAATTCGGGCTGGGAGTCCAGCAGGCCGCGGTCTATGAAGTCGAATATCGACCAGAGGTCTATCAGTCTGTTCTCCATCGGCGTCCCAGTTAGGGCCAGCTTGAACCTTTCGTTCGGTGACATGATCGTCTTTGTCTACTGTGATGACGGGTTTTTGCTGGCCTGGGCCTCGTCCACTATAACGGTGTCCCAACTCGTCTCGGCAAGGACTTTCTTCGTGCGGACTATCTCGTACGTGGTGATGATCAGAAACGCTCCTGGATCGAACTCCGTCCCGGAGTAGACCTTGTTGCGGGGCATCTCGGGGGCGAACCTCTGTAACTCCCTGTTTCAGTTGCCCAAGAGCGAGACGGGAACCACCAGCAGATACCTTCCGCCGGATGTAGCCCTGACATGCTTCAGATAGGCTATCACCTGAACTGTTTTGCTGAGGCCCATGTCATCGGTTAGACAAGCGCCGAACCTCAGCTGGGAGATCCAGACCACGCCCTTGGCCTGGTACGGACGGAGCTCCCCGTAGAAGCTGTCCGGGATCTTCGGCGGATCGTAGTCGGCCTCCTTAACCCGCAACAGCATCTCGTCCAACCACCGGTCGTTAGAGAACTCCACCTCTTCCATCCCCTCTGGCTTCTTCATGCCCATGGTCATCCTCATGGCCTCCGCCATGAAGATGTCCAGGTCGTCGCTCAACGATCCATGGACCTCAAGGCCTACTCCAGTTTCTCCATGTTCATCTCAATCTATCTGCCCTTGATGAAGGCGAGGCCGTTGCTCAGCTTGATAAGCTTTCTGATCTCAGCCTCTGTTAACGGTATTCCGTCCACAGACACCGAGAGCGTGACGGACAGGAAGGTCTTGGCCCCGAAGAAAGACGGGCTATTGCCGATCAGCGCCTCTGCGTTGATCCTTTGGCTGTTGCGGCGCTTCCACCAATTTGGTATGCGGCATATGATTCCCGCGAACTTGTATACGGGAACCTTCGTCAGGAACGTGTAGGTATCATCCCCTGTCCAGGCAGAGGGCGTGGAACAGCTTACCAGATTCTATCAGCGACGAGATGAACGCGTTCTTCTCCGCCGCCTCGCTCAGATACAAGAGCAGCGAAAGCATCCTCTTTCTGTCGTTCTTGTACTCCTAGCGCATGCTCCAGCGGATGGTGGGAGAGCCTGTTGTTTTTCATAGACGAATAGGTGGCAACGAACGCGAACCTGCCCTCGGCGGGATACTCTACGAAGTGGAAGAAAAATCCTCCCAGGGATCCTAAAATCCTGGTTTTTGACAGCTAGGTACAGCTCCACCGTCCCGTCAAACGCTGACCCCTCCCTGCGGAACATGTCCAGCAGGTCGACTCAGATGCGTGAGACTCATTCGGTGTTGACGAACTAAGACCCGGGTATGAAGGGGGTCCTGGCGAACAGCTTCCTCGGGTCCATGGGGTTCTCCTTCGGCACTACCCTCTCGCGTAGGACTTCTAAGTTCGCAGTGCGGGACAGCGCGTTAATGAATACAGAGCCGATCGTATGTAGGTAGGACGGGGGCGGGAAGAACCAGGTCTCCGGCTCCTTGAAAAATGTGTTGTAGAGGGCGACGTTCTTGACCACGAGGAATTCCGCTATGAGCGCGACAGCGGCATCATTGTCTGAGATGCCCTTCGGAAGTTGCATACGAACCGCCTGACTTTATCAGGAAGTTAAGGTATGTCTTGGTGTGCCGGAGCATCTGCGACATGTATGCTGTGTCTATATTTAATGGTGAGAACAGTGCGGCGGTGCAGAACTGGCTCCACAACAGAAATTTCCTTTGTAACGGTACTAAGCCCTCATCTTGAGGCGCCTTCTTCGGACGCCGAAGGGCATCTTGACCTTCGGCTCTTCGGGCATTTTCTTCGAACTCTCCATCTTCTTCGAGAACGATTCAGGCTTCTGCTTGGACAGACTCAACCTCTTCATTAGCTCATGTCCTTCT
>CAZXOR010000086.1:0-5244 GCA_964642395.1 uncultured Methanomassiliicoccales archaeon
AGTCTCTACCCGTCGATGGGATCTAACATACTTAAATCTGCCACTGGAAATTAGGCTACAACAATTCTAGTTTGCTCGGTTTGGTCTAAGTTCCTGCACTTACCTTTTCAACCTTACTTCATATAGAGCCCCGCCCATTCCCAGTTTCTGATTATCTTAAATAGTGATAATCTCTATACACCATTGGATGGGATGTGCATGAGTGAAAACTTACGCGATAACGACAGCTGCGGCTCTATCAAAAGCCTCAAGAGCCGCTTCCAATCGATGCAGAGTTCCAACAGAGCGGACGGGATTAAGAAAGGTCTAAACCACATTAACGACCTCAGAAAGAACATTGGAAGCACCCTCCAGGGGATGCTCTCCGGCAAGTCCGACTCGAGCGTGTACTCCAAGTGTTTACGCAAGCTGGACAGTTATGGATACGAGAAATATAACTTAGACGACGATGGCAGGGAGATATTCATCTCCAAGGTACCCGAGAAGGCTTTCTTTAACGACGGCGAGCTCTTGATGGTCAGGGCGACCGAAGGGAACTTTGTGGGAGGATCCGTCGAGAGCGCCTCCACTAGCATCGACATCGGTGAGGCTCAAGTCAAGGTCGAGAACCCGAGAAGCCTTTTCATCAACGTCCCGCAGGGCAGCACTATCGAGACCGAGTACCGCGCCACCGTGGGGGAGATTACCGCCGACGGAACAGTCAAGCCCAGGCCTCTGGACTCCGCGTTCCTAGGTAGGATAAAGTCGTTTAACTCCTCCGAGAGGCCGGCCACCCGCATCATGCTGGAGAACGAGGTCCCCGAGTTAGAGTCTGAGCCCGTGGTAGAGGAAGCTTCCGAGGAGGAACCCCCCAGGTTCTTTCAGATCGACGATGACGTAGAGACGCCCGTGAAAGTCCCAATCAAGGAGCCCGTCATTGAGGTCCCCGAGATCTATATACCCGTCGCGGCCGTCGCAGAAGAGCCCATGATCCAGGAGATCGTCTCAGAGGCTCTTGTGGAGAAATCCGTTTTTGAGGAGCCTATCATCAAAGAGTCTGTCTTCGAGGAACTTGCCATCGAGGAGATTGCCATTGAAGTCCCCGCTGAGGAAATTCAGGTTGAGAAAGCCCTTGTCGAGGAGCCCATCGAGCAAGACGCTCAAGTCCCTGCTGAGCATGTTGTCTCCGAGATCTCCACAGAGAAGATCGTCGAGGAGGTCGATATAGAAAAGCCGGTCGCAGTCATGACGCTTCGTAACATCCCTGTTGAGTCCATGGAGCCCATCGCGGGTCTGGAGATGGAGGGTTCCGAACTCTCTGCAGGATCCTCGATCGTGGAGGACATCTCCGCATTCAACATGATCGCTCAGACCGCAGAAACCTCTGCCGAGATGGAGCCCGCGTCCATCATCTCTAGGTTCAACGGCCTCGAAGAGGACGGAGAGGCGTACCCGCCCCTCAGCGACCCCGTGGTCAAGCGCCCCAGGACGGTTCGCTTCCGCTTCAGCAACGGTGTGCTCCAGAACGTGGAATCAAACGACAACAAGTCCGAGCCCAGGGAGGAGCTCCGCGGCCCTTTAGAGTAACGGGTCTACACGCCCTCCCCGAAGAGGCGGCCATCGCGGTCACCGACAAGGTCCGCGACGTGATGCTGTTCACGGTGCCCGTACTCAGAAGTGCGGAGGTAGAAGTCCTCGTCGAGCCCGACGTCCTCATGAGAGACGACGGCTGTGAAGAGCGCTTCGCCAAAGCTCATATCCACGACGAGATCCCGTGGATGGGCCTCAGGCACAAGGTGCGCGACCTGATGATACTCACAGTGCCGGACATCGCGCTGTTCCAAGACGACCTCTCGTTCGAGGATGCCGAGATTCCGGCCGATGGTATGGAGGCATACTGGACGGTCGCAGACGACATGTCCGCTAGACCGATCAAGGAGCTCGTCGGATTTACAGTAGCCGAACCAGTTGCGGCTATCGCCGAAAAGTCCCGCGCCGCTGCGTACTCTGTCCTGGAGATGTCCGTTGCACTTTTCTCGTCAAAGGCCATGCAGACCCTGTGCGCCCCCGTGGCAGTGGGGATGCTGCCCATGCCCGGATTCGTCGCCTCTATTGAGGCCGTGACGGTCGAGGATGTTTCCGCAGTTGAGAAGTTCTTCGACAACCCCCTCTTTGGAATAGGAATCATCGAGGATGTCCCAGTGGCCTCAGAGGCTGTCGAGGAGGCAGTTCAGATCCCGGTAGTCAACATTCCCGCTGACTACTGTACGGCTTATGAGGAAGCTGGGTTTGACATTCCCTACGACATCATCGTCGCGGGCATCGTCGGCGAGCTGGTCAGTTCCATGCTCGGGTAGGTCCCCGAGGTCAAGTACGCAGAGCTCGGACCCATAACAACCATCATTGAGGATTCTCCCGTGGAGGAGGTCCTCGAGCATATCCCCGCGGAGATCGTCGCTGAGGCGGTCGAGGACGTCTTCGAGGCCCCCGCAGTGGAAGAAATCACTGTGATTTCGCCAGAATCCGTTCCGATGGAGGTTATCGGGGCGGAGGAGCCGGCGGCCATCACCGAGGGCAAGCCCCAGGTCAGGTTCTCTTTCAGACCCCAGGAGGTCCACAGGAGCGGTTGGAGGGTCTGTTTCTTATTCTGAGAAGAAAACAAGAAATGCACATCCGAGAAACCGGGTCCTGGCCTATTACCGTCCAGCACGAGTCGCCATCTATATGATCTAGGGTTGAAACTTGAATGACCGGGAATTGAGTTAAATTGATTTATGGTATGTGAGTCCTGCAATACACAAGGCGTTTATCTAATGCCCTTGGAGTGACAAAGTTTTTAGAAAGCGCAGCATCACTAAAGATGTGAATTTTTAGAATGTGTACCGCATCGCACACAATTGTACCAGAGTAGATAACACTAGTGTAGAGACTCAGACGTACTTTGACGAAGATTCAGATGGACTCGTCAACATTCTCACCGGGATCGAGAATCCGTGGTTCTACACGGGTTTGAGGATAGGCGACTATGCATCAGGGAACCATTATGACTGTCCGGGCACAGCTGTATCTGATCATGGATGTTGAACGTCAGATGTACGAGTGCCCCGCGTGCGGGGCACTCTGCAGGGTACACCAGTACGAAAAGAAGTTATTCGTACACCATGTACTAGATGAGGACCACCATCATAGAGGTCCGTATCCCGAAGTCCAGGTACGAGACCTGTGACAGGTATCCACAGATACCCGTTCCATAGGTTAAACCACACGTATCGTACACGAAGATGCTGGAGAGGGAGTTCTTTACACTGCTAGATAATTCCGTGAAAAGGACCGTTAAACTGTTTTACAGAATAGACCTGTCCGGTGTGAAGCTCATTTACATTGACGGGACCTCGTTCAAAAAGGACCACAACTATGTCATCGTGGTCTGCGACCAGGACAGGTTGATCATATTCATCTACGAGAGGAAGAGCTTGGAGATGGTAGACCGTATTGCTGTGTGGCTGGAGGTGCACAACAGGAAAAGGGATAATATCTGGTTCATTAGCTGCAACCTCGGAGAGGCGTACCCCTTCGGGGTGCGTCGTAACTTCTCCAATGCCAAAATCGTATACGACGAGTTCCATTCTGTGAGGCTTATCGTTGATGTCATAGATGATACAGCCCACCAGGCCGTGAAGAACTAGACCATCAAAGCCATGCACCTGACGAGGATGAACGTGTCGAAGCTTTCCGGAGAATAATTAAAAATGCTGGAGCACTCCATCGAGGATCATCGCCTCAAGAACGCGTTCTTGGACATCTACAAGCAGTACGACAAGGAGTCGACATTGGAGGTCCTCTAATACCATGACGCCCAGATGTTCGACATCTAAGCGATGAAGACCACATCCGAAAGATATATTCACGCCGGGAGTGGATCCTCGCGTGGTATGACAATAGCCTCAACAACGGCTTCGCCGAAGCTGTCAACAACATACAGACAACCCGCAGGATAGCCAAGGGGTTCAGGAACATCGATTACTTCATTACCATTATCTACCTCTACAACTGCGGGTTTAAAATCTTCTTTGACTGAAGTAATGGCTGTCTCGATCGTCAGCCAAGCGCCGACTTCCTACAACAATTCTGGTTTGCCTGGTTTAGTCTAAGTTCCTAAATTCGCCTTTTCAACCCTAAATCATATAGAACCCCAGTAGTCCCTGCCAGCCCTGCCTATGGCCAAGACGTTCTCGTCGGGGCTGCTGATGGGGGTTTCGCATCCGGGGGCAAGCACAAAGCCCCCTTCCCTCCCGGCGACGTCAATCAACTTGTATGACTCAACTGTAATCCTCTCCGGGGTGCCGGACATTATGAGCTCCACGGGATCCAGGTTGCCCATCAAGGCGAGGTCATCTCCGGCCAGCTCCTTTGCTTTTGCGATGTTCACCGCGTGGTCAAAGCTCAGACAATTCACCCCGGTCTTCTTCAGGAGATCGATTATGTTTAGGGTGTTCCCACAGATGTGAACAAAGGTAGGCACGTCACTCATGGCGTTTACGTCGTCCACCACCCTTTTTATGTGCTCCTCAGAGAACTCGCCGAACATGTTGGGGGAGATGATGTCGCAGGATGAGGTTGGGTCGGCCATCCACATTACGGTGGCACCCGCGTCGATCATGCGCCTCTGCATGCCCGACACTAGGCCGGTGACCTTGGCGATGAGCTTCTTCACCATGTTGGTCTCGCCAAACATAATGGCCATAAGCATGTCCTCCACGCCCATGCAGTATCCTGCAGCGGTGATCGGTCCCCAGGACAACCCACATACATGCAGGTCCTCGGGAAGGGTGCGCGAGGTCTCCTCCAGGCTCTCGACCATGACTTTGGTGAACCCGGGGCACTGCTCCACGGCGTACGGGTCGAAGAGGGCCAAGTTGTCCACTTGCTCCTCGTTCTCCACGATATGGCCGGGCACCCTACCGTAATCGTCCTCGGGGAACCTAACGTCCATGCCCAGGTCCCTGAACGGCACTTGGGAATCCAGGATCGGCTTGACGAAGTCGGACTCCGTCCTCATGGCGTAGTTTATGGACACTTTTGCCGACAGGACAGGGTCCCATCTGGCCTGATCAACTTTGTATCCCGCGCTGCGCGCGGCGGTGACAAGTGCGAAGTTGTTGACAGGCGTCCTATCCGTGGTCTCGAACTTGAGTGCGGCTTCAACGCATGCCCTGTGTCCGGTATCCTTCATTGGAACACTTCCGACCGTCGATTGGCGTCGCC
>CAZXOR010000087.1:0-5222 GCA_964642395.1 uncultured Methanomassiliicoccales archaeon
ACTGCCATTATAATCACGCTCCAACAATGTCGTCCCACTCGTCCCTTACTTTCTTCCAGTCGTAGCCCTCGAGTATTTTCTGGGCAATGATGGGGGTCTGAGGAGCCTTCTCGGAGTAGATACCGAGGTCGTAAGAGTTGGCGTACTCCCTGTTGACGGCTCCGCCGCATCCCATCATGGGGATGTTAAGGCCGGCATCGATGAGCCCCTGGGCGACTCTGGGGAAAGCAGTCATTGTGGTAGTCATCAGAGCAGTTCCTGAGATGAAGAGGGGCTTGACCTCAACACACTTGGCGATGGCGTCCACGACGGGGACGTCCCTTCCCAAGTCGATGACGTTATATCCGGAGGACCTCATCATAACGGCGGCGATGTTCTTTCCGATATCATGGGGGTCTCCCTCAGCGGCATGCATGACGACGGTAGCCTTGGCCTCCCTTCCGCCGGGGATCTGCTTCTCGGCGATAGCGATTCCGATCTCCATTGTCTTAGCGGCCATCATAATTTCGGGCAGGTAGTAGACGTGCTCCGCGTAGAGTTTGGCGACAATTTCCATTCCCGCGACGAGTCCGTTGTTAATAACGTCGAGGGGATCCTTCTCTTTAATAGCCTCGGCGACGACGGGTCCAACGGTCTTGAACCTCATATACATGACTTCTTCGGCAACCTTGTGGAAAACAGGGTCAGTGGGGAGCAGCTTCTCAGCCATCTCCTGGGGAGTCATCTCGACCTGCAGGTCGACGTCGTAGCGCTTCAGTACTTTGCTAAAATCTGCACCTTCGCAACTAAGCATTCTATCTCCTCTGCAAAGGGCCTTTCAACCCCTTACAATATTGTAAATGAACCAATGATATTTAGTGAATTTCATGGATGTTTGATTAATCCATGCTCTATATGATTTAAGGCTGAAAAGGCGAGTTCGGTAGGACCAAACCAAGTAAACCAGAATTGTTGTAGGAAGTCGGCACTTGGGTGTGAGATGCTTCGTCGCATCCCAAAACCAAGCATCTTTAACGATTGGGACGGCTATCACCTCAGTTGAAGGATGTCTCAATCCCATCGTTACAAAGGTAGACCATAGTGATGAAGAAGTTGAATTCCTGAGCCTCCTGGCCATCCTGCGGGTGGTCTGTATGTTGTTGACGGCTTCGGCGAAGCCGTTGTTGATGCTCTTGTCGTACCACGCGAGGATCCCCTTCCGGCGTGAGTATATGTTCTCGGACGCAGTCCTCATCCTAGGTGCCGAGCGCTTGGACGTCGTGGTACTAGAGGACCTCTGATGCCAACTCCTTGTTGTACTACCTATACATGTTCGAGAACACGTTCTTGAGATGGTGGTCCTCAGCCAACTCGCGGTAGTCTTTGATAGAACACTCCAGCGCCTTCAGTTGCTCTCCAGAGAGCTTCGATACCTTCATCCTCTTATGTGCCTGGCCTTGATGGCCTGGCTCTTCACGGTCTGGTGGGCTGTGTCGTCCATGACCTCGACGATGAACTCCACGGCATGAAACTTGTCGTAAACGATTTTGGCGTTTGGGAAATTCTGGCGCACCCCAGAGGGGTACGCCTCTCCGGAATCGATGGCCTGAGCGGCTGTCTCGACCCCATCCTCTATGCTTCTGACCCTCCGGTGTACAGCCCAGTTCCGGCATTGAGCAGCACGGCGTCCCTCTTGGGTCTTTTCTCCCCGGAGAGCACCGACCTGGTGATGGCGGCGTTCTCCTTTGGTCCCCCGCCTTACAGAGTCTCGTGAGGGTTGTATCTGACTCCGAAGTCCTCGGGTGAGATGACATAGACCTGCAGCTTCTCGTTGCGGACCTCCGTGCACAGTGTGATATTGGAAACGGACAACTCGTCCTGCCCGTCCATCCCATAGATCACCGGGCGTTCTTGACTCCGAGCCTGTCCAGCGTACAGGCTATGGGGATGGCTATCGCTTCAGAGTATATTTCGGAGAGCTGGTTTCCTGCACAGGCGTGGTAGTCAGCAGGCCTAGGATGTTGAACACGGTTCTGAAGCCCAACTCCTTCCAAACGGGTACCACGTAGTGCATGGACGAGTAGTACCTTTGGGCGATCATGAACCCGAATCCGCAGTCCTCTAGGATTGCCTGGGTGGTCTCCGAGGGCAGGTCGATGTTGATGCCTAGCGTCTCCAGGACGTCAGCTGCACCGTACCTGCTGCTGGCTGCCCTGTTGCCGTACTTGGCCATTGGGAGCCCGCACACCACCACAACAAAAGAGGAGGTAGTGGATGTGTTGAAGGAGCCAGACCTATTGTCTCCAGTCTTACGATCTCCAGTGCACCGGAATGGTACCCGGAGAGCCTCAACCCATGGGTTTTCATTTTTATTGCAGACACCGCGATCTTGTCCACGGTTTCGCCCTTGACGGTGAACGCCGTAAGGTACGCAGAAATCAGGGTCTGGGGGCATTTGCCACTTATAATGCAGTCCATAACCCCGTAGGCTTTCTCGAAGGTCAGGTCTTCCCTACGGGACACCTAAGCAGCGCGTTGGTGACCACACTCACATCTTCACCTCCAGGAAGTTGACAATCGTCCTCTGGCCTCCGACGTGAGGACGGACTCTGAGTGGAACTGCAGGCCGTACATCCTTCTAACGGGGTCCTCCACATCCATGACCTCCCCCTTAGGAGTCTCAGAGATCGCCCTCAGTTTAGGTGGGAGAGTTTTGCGGTCAATCGCTAGGGAGTAGTACCTTTCGACAACGGCGGTGTCCCCCAGGCCCTCAAAGATCGATGATGAGCAGTCCATTAATGCAACGGAGCTCTTGCTGTGCATCAGCCTTGAGGTGTAAGTGACGGTTGTGTCATATGTGACGCAGATGGCCTGGTGCCTCAGGCAGACGCCCGTATGGACACCCTGTCCCCAAGCTCCCTCATGGCATCCATGCAGATCCAGCGTCCTCAGGCCTGCCCGACCCGGGCGAGAGGATGATCCTCACCGGCCCCATGTTGGCCAGCTCCCTAACCGTGACGGAGTCGTTCCTGACCACTTCCACATAGGGGTCAATCGCGCTCACAGCTTGGTAGAGGTTGTAGGAGAAGCTGTCGTAGTTGTCCACGATAACGGTGGTCACTCCAATCCTTCCGATGCGGTGCGGATGGCCTCTGTCACGACCCTGGCCTTGTTGATACACTCGCGGTACTCGTTCTCCGAGACGCTGTTGGCCACTATGCCCGCCCCGGACCTGACGAACACCTTCCTGTTTTTCCTGTAGGCGATCCTGATTCCGATGCATATGTCTATATTCCCAGCTAGGTCGATGTACCCTATGACGCCGCCGTAGATGCTGCGCTTGCAGTCGTCCAGCTCGTCGATCATTATACAGATCATGAGCTTTGGGACTCCAGACAGGGTCCCTGCCGGGAGCACTGTCTCTATCGCATCCACCGTGTCCATGTTCCAGCAGATCTTCCCGCGGACGGTGGAGCCGATGTGCATCACGTAGGAGAATCTTTCCACGTCCTGTACTTCTCCACCTACACGGTCCTGAACCTGGAGACCCTTCCCAGGTCTACAAGCATGTTGTGCTCGGCGAACTTCTTCTCGTCGGAGAGGAGCTCCTTCTCCAGCATCATCTCCTCATCCTCGGTGTGGTTTCTGGGCCTAGTCCCGGCTAGCAGGAAAGTGTGTAGCACTCTGTAAACGTCCAGGAGCCTGCCATCTCCGCCTTTAGGCGATTGAAGAGCATGACCTGGAAGATATCGTCTCTTCTAATGCGCTCCTTGGCCCTCTCCACCATTTCGCAGTAGCACTCCTGGAGTGCATCGGGGTGAAGCCGAACTTCAGCACGGTTGGGGTGTAGGACTTGGACGTGCCCTTCCTTATGATCTAAATCATGCAGTCTATCGTCCCGCAGGTGGAGAAATAGTCCCTGGACCCGCCTCGGTTGCGATGTGGGTGATGACAGTGATTGTCTGCCCGAAGTTGTCGAAAACGATAACCTTATCGAACAGCATCAAATCCACGTCTTTGAAGCCCTTATCGTCCTCGGCGCTGATCCTCAGCGTGGATTCGGCGTACTTGATGTAGTCGTAGGAGAAGTAGCCAACAAGACCGTCCGCGAACAACGGATCCCCTATAGCCTCGGGCTCCTGTACTTCCTTAGGACGTCCCTTATGACCTTCGATGGGGCTCAGTTCTGAACCTGCTGACCTCCCCGTCGGAGCAGATAAACTCCAAAACGGGCTCGAAGTCCAGGATTGTGTACCTGCCCCAGTGCTACCTGTCCTCTATGCTTTCGATTGTGTAGCAATGGCTGTCCACCTTCATTAGCGCGTTAAGAACCTCGATAGAAGTTCTGACGTCTACGAAGATCGTACGGGAGATCTGGACTGTCACGTATCCCTTGGCGGAGAGCCTCTCCGCTTCTTCCTTCGTGGGGCTGTATATATTGGACCTTCTTTTAAAGCCTCATTATCAAAATAAATAACGTTTTTACTGTTATTAAGCGTACAAATACATTATTCGGAATGGCTGCGGACGAGGCTCAGAATGTAGTCAGATGTGACTGGCCGGGCGGACGCTGGAAGGGTGGAGCCCGCTGAAGGCTCCCTTCCGAACTGAAAAATTCTATGGGTAAGAAACGTGGACGACCCATAATGATGATGTCCTGTTTGAAAACGGAGGTCTCAGAACTGTCGTCCCGACAATAATTTAGATTCCCACTTAATAAAATCAGCTCGTTCTAAGACCTGTTTTGTATGGAAGAAAATGTAGTTGGATGTATATTCCAATAACTACTAAAATCTCGGTACACAATGGGTAAAATAGGCCGAAGAGATTTCTCAAACGTCAACGAAAACCAACCCGGAGGAGAACAAAATTGCAGATTGAAGAATGGCTTGGAGCAGACAACCAGCTCGGAATCGACATTTGGACAAAGAAATACTGCCACGAGAACGAGACCTTCGACCAATGGCTCGACCGCGTCAGTAACGGGAACATGGACATCAGAAGAATGATCGAAGAAAAGAAGTTCCTCTTTGGGGGCAGGATCCTGGCCAACAGAGGCTTGCAGCACAACGGCCTGAAGGTCACATTCTCCAACTGCTACGTGCTTACACCCCCCGAGGACTCCATCGAGTCCATATTCGAGACTGCAGGCAAGTTGGCCCGCACGTTCAGCTACGGAGGCGGGGCGGGGATCGACATCTCCAAGCTGGCCCCCAGGGGCGCCCGCATCAACAACACCGCGT
>CAZXOR010000088.1:0-5189 GCA_964642395.1 uncultured Methanomassiliicoccales archaeon
TGGTCGAGGTCCACAAGGACTTCGGCAACAGGATGACCAAGGACCTGCCCAAGGCTAAGTACAAGAACAAGCACATTCAGGTTCGCGTGGTCCAGGATTGATACTGTTATCAAGGACAGGAAGGCCCCCGCCCACATTCCTTTCACAGATTCCATTAAAGATACACCAGCACCCCGTCGTAGCGGGCGTTGTACTCCATGGTGAGCCTGCAGGGCCAATACGCCAAGAGCCCTTCGAAACGGATCTTGCTGTCCACGCATATGGCGGAGTTGTAGTCGTGTCTCCTGATGACCAGAAACCTCTTACTGGAGTTGATGTGGACGAAGTACTTTTCGTCCGCGAAATCGTCGCAGCGAATTGTCTCCTTCGAGATCCTCTTGACCGTGAAGCCATGGGGTTGCGCCGGAAATATCCCTGTTCCGCAAAGCGCATCTTCGGCATGTCCGGGGCGCTCTGCGTCTACGGGTTGGCCCAGTAGGCCCGCGGGCGCTCTTCGGTCCAGCGCTCCTGAGATGGCTCTGGGCCTGTAGGAGGTTATGCTCTCTCCTCCACCTCGTCGGATATCAGGATGATCCCCTCCTCAGCTCTGTCTGATGACCTCTGGTCGATGACGATCATGCTGTACCCGACCTGCTTATCCAGTTCGGAGATTCTGTCTTGAAGCTCCTTTATGATCGTCGAGCTCGCTTCCTGAACCTCTTCGCGTGTGCGGTCGTACGTCTAGGCCTGTACCGATCGATGAAAACCTTCACGAACTCCTGACGGTTCGACACCCACAGCGAGTTGACGATGCGCTCGCGAATGTCGTCGCTAAAGCCCATGATCATGGACGACGTAATCTTCTTGAGTGACATCGCGTAGTAGACGTTGTTGCGGAGCTCCGCTGAACACAGACACAAGTCTCCCTCCAAGACGCGTTTTCTCATACATCCCCTGTCCATGAACACGATCGTGCCGTTGATGTGGGACATTATGTTATCACCCTTGTGGTCGATGTGAAACAACAGGACGTGGAGCCTCCTAACCATCTCGCAGTAATCGTCCTTAGTGAATCCAGCACCCTCCAGCGAGTACTGCATATCTCTCTACCACTTCATAAAGTCCTTCTTCTCCTCCATCGGTAGTCCATCCCTTGCTTGAGGGTAGGGCTGGAGAGGGATATGAACGGAATGTCGTCCAGCAGATAGTAGACGTTGGCGGCGCGCTTGCACTCCTCATTGTAGACGTTGTTGAAGGCTGCGACCTTTACCCTCTTTCTTGCCGACTGGACCTTCTGGATCGCCGGCACGAAGTCCCTGTCGTTGCTTATCACGATAGCCACGTCGAAGTGGTTCATCAGCGCGTGCTCTAGCATCTCGCATGCTAGGGAGACGTTGACCTCCTTCTGCTCCATTTTCTCGTCGTGGTAGACCATCGACTCCCGTACCACTACTCTAAATCCTTGTTCGCGGAGCTCGTTGTACATTACGTTGGTCTCGCGTCCTTGCTGGTGCACATCTTCTTGGCGTCGAAGACGTACGCCCTAACCAGGTCCCTGAAGCCTACGAGTATCTACGTCAGCCTGAAAAGGTCCAAGCGGGCGCTGTCACTCATGAAGCGCATGCTATCGAAAATGTTCCTGTAGTCAATGAACATTATGATCATATTGTAATTGTGTTAGATGAAGAGCGTTATTGTCCCACTGTACGGATGGTGCGGCACGATTTTAACGACCGTGACCATCGTTTAACTTCGGCAGACCATGGGGTGCCAATCGGATATGGGCAAAGGCGGCAGGAAGTGGAAGGCCCGGTCTAACGACCTAACAAGAGAGGAAGAGTTGTCCAAGATCGTGAGGGAACTCGAGACAAGACTCGTTGAGGTCAGGAAAGAGGTGGCGAAGCTAATCGCGAAGCTCGAAGATTCCGAATACAGACTTGGGGAACTGTCCGAACAACTCGAAAGGATCCGCACCGAACCTGCCCCAGTATAGCCTGCGCGCGGATCGGTCAGCAAGATTGTCCACAGTTCTCCCGAAACACTGGAATCCGACCTCTTTACTGGGTCCAGGTACATGGTGTGACTGTCCCTCGACGGGCACACTATGAGGATCACTCCCGACGTTAAATGGAGGGGCCTGTGCATTGGCCGCATAATCACGCTGCTTCGCTAAGGCTGCTATTGCCCTACGACGGAAAGTCGGAATACGACGCCTATCCCGACGATGGCCCTGGGATTATAATGTCCTTGTAACGATGTATGGTTCGGATAATCCATCGATGTATCCAACGGGATAGACTCCCTCCTCTCGGCAGAAAACCTTGTCGATTAGTGCAGATTATATATTGGTTTCCTTAATAATTCATTAGAAGGAAACATTTACCTTTTTGTATAATCAAGATGAGTCGACATCTGGATTTTATTCAATCTATATACTATACATATGTTTATAATAATATTAGAAAATACAACATTTATTCAGACTTACTATCACTATGAAACAAACAACAGATTGTTTTATATATTAGGACCGAGTAATATCACTCATGGCGATATACGATGTTTCCGAAGCACAGCAGAAGCTGTGTCAACTCGTCAACAGATCCCTGATGGGAGAGAAAATCACCATCAGCACCGATGCCGGGAATATCGTGATGATATCTGAAGACGACTGGAACTCGCTTGTCGAGACTGTTAGCGTCTTGACTGTCCCGGCGGTCCTGGAATCCTATAAGTTGTCACTGGAGAAAGCTCCGGAAACGGCCTGAAGTGAATTGTGAACGGAAGTCGTCGGCCTCAAAAGCACCGGCGCATCTCATGTTCTGAAGAGGACCCGTATTGCCCGGGCTCGTTGCACCTGAGGAGAGACAGAATTTCGATTAGAAAATCAGGAAGGAGAAAGCCGTGCCGCGACAAGCACACCTACGTTTCTAGGATCAGGACCTGTCGGCGATCTCCGTCAAGACCTTCACGATGAAGTCCTCGGTGGGCATGACCCCAAGGTCCTGTCCCTCTCTAGTCCTGACAGTGACGATGGACCCATCGGAAATCTCCTTCTCTCCCAGTACTAGCATGTAGGGGATCTTCTGGAGCTGTGCCTCGCGGATCTTGTAGCCAATTTTGTTGTCGCTGTTGTCCAACTCGATCCTGATGCCGGCGTTCTTGAGCCTAGCGGCGACCCCGGACGCGTAGTCGAATGACTTCTCGGATACCGAGAGCACCCTGACCTGCACCGGGGCCAGCCACACCGGGAATCTACCAGCGTAATGCTCAATAAGGATGCCGATGAATCTTTCAATGGATCCGAAGATCACCCTGTGGATCATAATCGGCCTGTGTTTTTTACCGTCGGAGCCGGTGTACTCTATCTCAAACCTCTGGGGCAACTGGAAATCCAGCTGGATCGTGCCGCACTGCCAGGTCCTGCCCAAGTAGTCCTCTAGATGAAAGTCGATCTTGGGCCCGTAGAATGCGCCGTCACCCTCATTGACCATGTATTCGAGTCCTATGGTCCTCAAAGCGTTCTCCAGAGCGGAGATGGCCATCTCCCAGTCCTCGTCGGACCCCATAGAGTTCTCGGGCCTGGTGGACAGCTCCACGTGATACTTGAAGCCGAACTTGGAGTAGACTTCGTTGATGAGCCTAACCACTCCCTCTATCTCCTGCTCCACCTGGTCGGGGGTCATATAAATGTGGGAGTCGTCCTGGATGAAACACCTGACCCTGAACAGACCATGCAGTGTTCCGGACTTCTCGTGCCTGTGAACCAGTCCTAGCTCCCCCAGCTTCAGGGGGAGGTCCCTGTAGGACCTGGGCTTAGTCTTATACACTAGGATGCTGCCGGGGCAGTTCATAGGCTTGACGCAGAACATCTGGTCGTCGATCATTGTGGTGTACATGTTGTTCTTGTAGTGTTCCCAGTGGCCAGAGCGGATCCACAAGTCCTGGCTAAGGATCATCGGGGTGGAGATCTCCTGGTAACCCTCCCTAGTGTGGATCTCCTTCCAGTAGTCGATGAGGCTGTTCTTCAGGACCATACCCATTGGGAGGAAGAATGGGAGCCCGAGCCCCTCCTCCATGATGGCGAAGAGGCCGAGCTCTTTGCCCAGCTTCCTGTGGTCCCTCTTCTTGGCCTCCTCCAGCATGTTGAGGTAGGCTTCCAGCTTTTCCTTGCTCTCAAAGGCAGTGCCGTATATCCTGGAGAGCATCTTGTTCTTCTCATCGCCTCTCCAGTATGCGCCAGCTAGCGACAGGAGCTTGAACGCCTTAACGCTCTTAGTGTACATGGCGTGGGGCCCGGCGCAAAGGTCCACAAATTCACCCTGCCTGTAGAAGCTGATCGAGGCGTCCTCAGGGAGGTCCTCCACCAGCTCCACCTTATAGTTTTCCCCCTTGGATTTGAAGTACTCTATGGCCTCCTCCCTAGAGAGGGTGTAGGTCTCCAGTTTGAGGTTCTCCTTGATGATCCTCCTCATCTCTGTCTCGATTCTCTCTATGTCCTCCGGGGTAAACCCTCCCTCCTTGTCGAAGTCGTAATAAAACCCGTCGTCAATAGCGGGTCCGATAGCTAGATTTGTTCCGGGCCAGATCCTCTAGACCGCCTGAGCCATGATATGGGAGGCGGTGTGCCTGATGACATGGAGCTTGTCGTCCGTCTCGCGTACCGAACCATCAGCATAGAGTGCTTTCATCGTAATCATCTCCGCCTTACCTGCGCATGCGTGCATCAGGAAGGACCAACGGTGTTCCAGTATGCCTGCCCGTTATTAAAACTGGCGTCGGGAGAGTGTCATGTCCCCAAACGTTTATGTAAGGGGATTGGATAGGTCGTTCTACATCATGGCCGGGATAGGGTAGCTTGGTTATCCTAGGGGACTGTGGATCCCTTGACTCGGGTTCAAATCTCGGTCCCGGCCCTCGCTTTTCCTTAAAAATCAACCCGTACGGGTAGTAATTTGAGAGTTTTTTGAACCTGAGTTTGTCACTTGTACTCAGTAATGTACATGCACATGCGCAACTCACTAACCGTCTCGATCATTTTCTGACAGAGTCGGCCCGTGCAGCAAAGCATGCCTTCGTCACGGAGTCGAGAAATCATCATCCTCCGGGACGAGAAGTCATAAGGGTGGTCTCTTGTTTGTATTGTGCCAACAAGCCGTCTGAAGAGACTGGGTTGTCACCTCGTGATGGATAATGGTAACCCTCGGACG
>CAZXOR010000089.1:0-5114 GCA_964642395.1 uncultured Methanomassiliicoccales archaeon
CCAATCGTCAAACAGGTGCTTGGTTTCAGGATGCGGAGCATCCCTCAGCCAAGCGCCGACTTCCTACAATAATTCTAGTTTGCCTGGTTTAATCTAACTTTCTGAACTCGCCATTTCACTTCTAAATCGTATAGAGATTGAGAAGAAACAACGTTTACACCTGCATGTTTTATATAATACGAGCTAATCGGCTATCAACGGAGAAGTTTCAGTATATAGCCTCGTTATTTTCCTTCTTCACTTCTAACAATCAAAAGAGTCGACGGACCTCGAAAATCTTCCCTACTATCTTACCTTCATCAAACTTCTGACAGATAGTTTCCACCATTAACGTGTCAAAGTTGTTGGTGTAGAACACCCCGTACATTACTGACGTGGCGAACAGTGGCACCAGATGATAAATAACATGACTATTCCGGTCACGATGTTATTGAGGTACACCGAGAGCACGAACATCATCATGAAGACCCCCTAGCGTCGCAAAAATAGAGAAGAGCCTCTTCTTTGCGCCAGTCCAGAGGTAGTATTCCCTGGGGACGCTAGATCTGACCTTCGCGCCAATGCGACAGACGATCTGCCAGGGCAGGGAGGAACATCAACAGCATCAGGGTGACCGCGAGCATCCTCCTCCACCCAAGCTCCGAGATCAACAAGGGGTTCACAAACAGGTACGAGAACACGAGCAGCCCAAGTACGAACAGGTAAGCACTGACGTTGGACGTTGTGGAGAAATGGAATACGTGTGGGTCCCTCTCCAGCTCTAGGACCATCTTTTCAATGTCGATGACGTCAGGAATCATGAAGAAAGACTCGGCCTTCCCGCGCCTCCCCGTTCTGGCGCGCCCCTGCATTAACAGGAACACCCTTGCGATGTACAGGCGCATGTAGGCGCTGATAACGCTAAACACCCCGATGGACATGAAGAACATGATGTATAGCGTCCCACCGAACCAGAGGATGAACTGCCAGTAGTCACCCAGGTATACCCCCTGGGAGAACATAATGTCCTGAGTGGCCTCAGCGTAGTAGACTTGCCCCGGGAATATTCCTGAGATCCACATAAGCCCAGTCATGGCAACTGTCAGCGCCAAGATGACCCAGTTGCTGAAGACCCCACAATCCATGACCAGCAGGCACGGCATCCCCAGGATCGCGAAGCACACCACGAAGACCAGGCAGAGGGTCTCAATCAGCTTTGAAAACGTGAAGTCCCCGATGTAGACGTATCCGCAGATCCAGATCGCCAGGCATATCCCGATGAAGTACGGAAAGATCTCTGTCAGGCGCTGGTCCCTATCAGGGATGGTCTTGATGCTGTTCCTGCGCGGGTGAAGCCTGGCGGCTACATTGTCGACCCTATCACTGATGGCACCTTTTCATCGATCCAACGGTCGTGCATCGTCGCTTCAACGTGGTCATCGCATAAAACGGTAACACCTGTCGGCCTGTGTCCTGCAGGATTATTTATGAAATATGCTAATCAGGCTGGTATGGCAGATTAGAACGGGCTTAAGAACCGCGGTTACACAGCTGCAGACGTGGACGAACGCCGGAAGGCGGCGAAGGAGTTCACGGGAGCCAGCCTAGAGACCGTGTCCAAGTACAGTTTCGATCCGGAGAAAGCCTCCAAGAACATAGAGAATATGATCGGGACCGTCCAGATTCCCCTGGGCTACGCCGGGCCTGTGAGGATATCCGGCGAGTACGCCGATGGGGAATTCCTTGTGCCACTGGCGACGACGGAAGGTGCCCTGGTGGCGTCCATATCCCGTGGGATGTCCGTCATGAACAGCGGGGGCGGGGTTAGGGCTATGGTTTACAGTGACGCGATGACCCGCGCCCCGGTGTTTAAGGTCGATGGGATCGTTCACTGCAGGGAGGTCATGGACTGGATCGACTCCCACAAGGTTGAAATCGACGAGGCCGTCGCCGGGACAACCAGCCACGGCAGGCTCACCGGGATCGAAATGTACCCCGACGGCAGGAGCCTGTTCCTCAGGCTCTCCTATGATACCGGCGACGCTATGGGCATGAACATGGCCACGATCGCGTCGGAAGCTGTCTGCAGACTGATTGAGAGGGAGACCGGCGCCGTGATGATCTCTGTGTCCGGCAACATGTGCTCCGACAAAAAGCCCGCCGCAATCAACATGATCAATGGCCGCGGGAAAACCGTGGTCGCAGAGGCCTCCATTCCTAGGGACGTGGTGAAGAAAAGACTCCACACTACTTCCGCGGCGGTAGTGGAGACCAACTACAGGAAGAATCTGGTTGGAAGTAGCCTCGCCGGGACGCTGGGAGCGAACGCCCATGCCGCCAATATGGTCGCGGCGCTGTACATAGCCACGGGACAGGACCCCGCCCAGGTAGTCGGGGGCAGCATGACGGTAACATCTTGCGAGGACGTTGGCGGGGACCTGTACATCAGTGTCAGAATGCCCGCCGTAGAGGTAGGGACCGTCGGAGGTGGGACCAGGCTCCCATGCCAGAGCGAGGCCTTGGAGATGATCGGGTGCCTCGGCGACGGCAAGTCCAGGAAGCTGGCGGAGATTGTCGCCGCCACCGTCCTCGCCGGGGAGCTTTCCACCCTCGCTGCGCAGGCCGCCGGGTAGCTAGGAAGTGCCCACACCGCCCTCGGCAGATAATCTCGGAATGAAGCCGGGGGTCCCCTAGAATCTTTCTCCTCCATCCTCGTTATAACCTCCACCCTTTGTGTAAACAGCCCCGGCCCAGCAGGTAGATTCTTTCTGCATGAACTCCAACACAAAATGCAGACTCCCCCGGATCCGGAAAAGTATGCTGGACGCATCCGGATCGAATAGCCGTAGGTCCAACTTGGAGACCGTGGACCGCCTGATCCTGACCCATTGGTACTCCGTACTCTTCGAGAACCTGGACTGCTGTGACTCTCGGGTCATCCCGGCCCTTAACCTGGTCTCCATGTACGATAAGGTAGTCATCCGCAGCAGGGGCGGGTACTACTTCGAGTTGAACAACCTGTTCCTCGCCCTCCTGCGGAACATCGGGTTCGACGCCTGGGCGGTGTCCAGCTGTATTATTCGGGGTAAGGACCTCGTACCGCTGACACTTTACAGGGAAACATCGTTGACCTGGATGGTACGCACTACTACTGTGACGTCGGCTACGGGCCTTAGCTGTCCTGCGCCGTGCCCCCCGGATGGGAGCACGACGCCCTCGGCGAGAGGCTCTTCGTCAAAGTGGCGACGGACCATGGTGGTACGTTAACCACATCACCAGCTTGGGGGAGTGCGAGAGGGTGCTTGGATTTTTGGAGTTCTCGATGGAGGAACCATACTTCCTGTCGTACAACCTCTACTACTTGGTCAGCATAGACTCCGTGTTCACACAGAGGAGGATACCGAACATCCGCACCTCCAAAGGAAGTGTGGCGCTCACCAGCTCGGTCCTGACCGAATACAGAGATAGAACTGTGATCACTACCAGCTTCAGGACGCCCGAATCCGTCACGATAGTTATCAGGGGAACCTTCGAAATTGACTTCCCCGCATTGTCCCTGAGGCCAGAAAGCTTCAGACGAGCTGATTGTGATTTGTAACAATGTATTAAACTCTAGGCTAGTTATTAATAACAATGAACCTCGGAAACTTCTTTCCGAGTCTCAAAACAATCCGATTTTCCACATTTGATCCTGAGTTTGTCAGTTGATGATGTCTGTATGAAAACACGTACGTGCGCGTGCACGTTACTGAGCAAAATGACAAATCAGGTTTGACATCGTTTTTCGAAATGGAGTCTCTCGTTTACCTTACGATTTATAGGTTCATCGCTTATTCATCCCAGTTCCGAATAGTTATTAAAATTCCGATTTCGACCTAACGATTTAACAAAGGGAGGCCAGAGTAGAACATATTCGCATACGGTGGAGAATGGACGAGTCTATAGACAACATCATACTCGCAGTGAAGAATTGCATCACAATCTACAAAATTAGGGACATCGTCCTCGTGATCAAGGCCGTTCTTAATGCCGGAGCGGACCCCCAGGAGATCCTGGATAACGGAATGATCGCTGCGATGACCGAAATTGGGTACAGGTTCAAGAACAACACAGTCTACATGCTACAGATGCTCATCGCGGCCAAGACCATGCAGACAGGGTTGGAGGTCACAAGTTCATGCTAAAAGGGGACGAGAACAGGTCTACCAGGGGCAGGGCGATCGTCGGTTTCGTCATGGATAACGTCTACGACTCGAAAAGAACCTCGTAGCCATCATGTTCGAAAGCAGCGGGATAGAGGTCACCGATCTCGAAGTCAACTTGCCCCCGGAGAAGTTCATTGAGGTTGTCAAGGAGACAAGGGTGTCAACTTCGTCGCTTGTTCCTGCTTGATGATGCCCAACCGTGAAGCCCTCAATGATACAGTCAAACTCCTCAACGACCTACCCAACTGCGACGACATGACGGTCATGGTTGGCGGCACCACCATGGACCAGATCTTCAGTGACAAGATCGACACGAACATCTATATCGCTGAGGCCGTCTCCGCGTTCCAGAGGGCCAAGTAGATTGTCGACGGTGAGGACAGAAAGAAGGTGATGGAGGAGAGCCACAAAATCACCATGGATAATATGGTCGCACTGTCCATCGCCATCCACTTCAGGGCGGCGAAGGACGACACCAAGACCTTCCACTGCCACCTTATGGAGGCTCCTATCAGGACCGAGCGCATCAGGCTTGGGTCAGAATACATCCACGGTCCCCTATCCATGAAGGACAACGTCAGAGACGCTGAAGCACGAGAAGGGGAAGTCCAACCGCTTTGTCCCCTAGTACGACTACTTCAAGGTGTTCTTCTACGACCCCGTTCTCAGGAACAGGAACACCTATTTCTACAACAGGGCAAGGAGATCTACACCCTGAGTTTGTCATCTGTACTCAGTAACGTGCTCGCGCAAGCGCGAGGGTGCGCACGTACGTGCGTGAGTCGCTGACTGCCCCGATCATCTTCTAGCAGATGTCAGTCCGTGCGGCGAAGCATGCCTTCGTCATGGAGTCGAGATATCATCGTCCTCGGAGACGGGAAGTCATAAGAGGTGGTCTCTTGTTTGTATTGTGCCAACAAACCGTCTGAA
>CAZXOR010000090.1:0-5085 GCA_964642395.1 uncultured Methanomassiliicoccales archaeon
CCTGTGGATTATATGAGGGAGTATGTATGCATTATTTCATATAATTTTTTATCAGTCTCTTATCCTGAAAGAAAATGGCCCTCCGGTATGATCACTCACGTACGAGGCTGGCGGCGGGTTGATACCGGAAGGGGCCCCCGACTTATACGTCCAGGGGACTCTCTAGGAGATCCACGATCTCGTCTGGGACGAGTACTTGTTTATGGGATGGTACCTCAACCCGGAGTTGACAATCCCCTTCGAGAGGCTCACCAAGGAGTCGTCAGGAGACTTCGTCTTTTATGCGAGCTAGATTCCGGCTATGGAGTACGTCATCACCTACATGACGAAGAAGGGGGGGGGGGAGGAGCTGTCAAAGCCATGTAGAGTCGTTCATCGAGAGCATCGGCGTCACGCTGCCCGTGCCCTCAAGAGAGGAGTACATCTTCGGCGAATGGTTCCTGGATTCTGGGCTCGAGGACCCGGTCGTAGTCATCGATAGAAATGTCTTCGAACCCGTCACCGTCTGCTGGATTTCCAATGAGATCGTGGACATGGGCCTTGTATGAAAGGGGAGGGTAACTACTACACGGCAGTATCCTGCACACTATGTTTGGCATGATCACCACTGAGTATCTGGCCGTCAAGGATGGCATTTACTACACGGAGACCATCAGGGATATAGAGTACACGTGGCCGGATGGCTCCACCCACGACGGTAGCACCACAGGTGCATGGGTGTATCCCGGACGAGGGGTCTGATCTATATGGGCGTCGGGGAGGTCATGGGCATAAACTGCACTGTTTGAATCACAGATGATGGGGAGACTGTGTGGCTCTACATGATATTTTTTGAGCTGAGGGTCGAGCTGATTGAAGGGACCACCAGCATCGTTCACACGATGATCGACATCTACTTCTTCGAGCCCGAAGGGGCCTTCTTCCCGACGATCATCGCCGAGTTCCCCCTGAAGGTCCCGTGGTCACGGAGACGGCCATCGGGGACACGCTGGTCTTCGCCGTGGAGGGCGAGTTGTTCGCCAGGTAGTACACGAGCGGGGGGCTGTTGAGCACCAACAGGACTCTGGCGATCATGAGGTCCGACCCGTTCAAGATATATGAGGCCAGGGTGTCGCCCGGCTACTACATCCTGGATCCGGGAGCCCGAACCCTCGCCGACTACGGTTTCGGAGGGGTCCATAGTTACAGACGCCGACGGGAACATGGTCACCGGCAACCTGTCCCTTCTGTCGTCTGGATAGTATATCCTCCGTGGAAATGACGGCCCCGTCCAGACGTACATGGAGTTCTTCATAGACAAGGTCAGGATCTTCGACCTCGTCTGAGAGCACGGCGAGTCGACGTACCTTGTAACGCTGGGTTTAAAGTACAGCGATGTCTATATATGTTGGTACTCTGACCCCTACGGCAACATCTGCCTGTTGCTCTCCAACATGGACTACATTTCCCATTATCACACCGTCGATGACTCGTATCTCCAGCTGGTTATGAGGTAGTTCCTGGCTCGGGTCGAGAGCTTGGACAGAGTCGGGTTCGCCGGTCTCATTTTGTCGTTCGTGCAGAATCTGGAGTACATCTCGGACACAGACTCCGCCGGCCGCACCGAGTACTGAAAGTACCCCCTGGAAATTCTCCGGGACAGTGGAGGGGACTGTGAGGACTCCACGGTCCCGTGCAACACCCTACTAATGATAGCCGACTACGACGTGGCCTTCTTGCTCTTCACGGACCACGTCATGACCGCATTGGCTATCGATGTGGAGAGCCATTACGTGAAAGCGGACGGGGTCAGGTACGTGTTCTGCGAGATCATTGACGTGTGAGAGATCGGTCTGACCTCCCAAAGCCACACCGAGTTCGACTTCTACTTCTGGTGCCTGGTGGAATCGGCGCGACGATGATAGAAAATACGATTAGGGCATTCTGGGATATATGAATCTCAGACCGTCAAAGAACATGGTAAAGGTGCGCGAGGCGCGCCCGTTGGTCCATCACATCACGAACTACGTGACGGTGAACGACTGCGCCAACATCTGCATATGCGCCGGCGGATCGCCGGTCATGACCGACGGGGAGGATGTTGCGGAGATGGTGTCCGCGTCCTCGGCGACAGTCCTGAACATCGGTACCTTGAACGGCAGGACGGTGGCCTTGATGGAGGTGGCTGCGGAAACCGCGAAGGCCTGCGGGGTCCCGATGGTCCTGGACCCTGTCGGGGCGGGCGCCACCGCGTACCGCACCGAGGTCTCCGGAAGGCTGATGGCCATGGGGCCTGCAGTCATCAAGGGCAACGCCGGGGAGATTAGCGTGCTGTCCGGTACCGGGGGAGTGGTAAAGGGCGTAGATTCCAAGGGCTCTTCTGATTCCGCCTCCGCTGCGAAGTCCCTTGCGGAGGCCACCGGGGCAGTGGTCGTCGCTACGGGACTGTACGACTATGTCTCAGACGGGGAGACCACTTTGAGGCTCCGCAACGGAACGTCCCTGATGGAGCGTGTTTCCGGCACTGGATGCATGCTGTCGTCCGTCGTGGGCTGTTACGTCGGTGCATGTGGCCGCAACATCGAAACAGTGGCGGCGGCCGTCTCCGCATTCAACGTTGCCGCGGAGGAAGCATTTTCCAAATGCACCGGCCCGGGCACCTTCAGGGACGCGCTCATGGACTCAATGTTCCACCTTGACCCCGGGCGCCTGGACCAGCTGACGAGGTGTGACTGGATATGATCAACGAGATCCTAGAGTTCAACAGGCAGTTCGTCAAGGACCGCGGCTACGAGAGGTACGTGACTACGAAGTACCCCAACAAGAAGGTCGCAGTGATGACGTGCATGGACACAAGACTGACCGAACTCCTGCCGGCCGCCTTGGGCCTCAGGAACGGGGATGCTAAGATAATCAAGAATGCCGGCGGGACCATATTGAAGCCGTTCTCCAGCGAGGTAAGAAGCCTTCTTGTGGGCATATACGAACTGGGCGTGGAGGACGTGATGGTCATCGGCCACACAGACTGCGGGGCTCAGCACATCAGCGGCTCCGATATGGTGGACGCGATGCTTACCCGCCGGATATCCCCGGAGGTCATCGACGCCTGCAAATATTTTGGGGTGGACTTCGACACCTGGCTGTGCGGGTTCGATTCCGTGGAGGAGTCCGTCAGGGCCTCAGTAGAAGTGCTGAAGAAGCACCCCCTGATCCCGGATGACGTCCGCATATGGGGGTTCGTAATAGACTCCGTCACCGGGGAGCTCAGGAGGGTCTGAGTTCACATCATCTTGAGCTCCCCGGTGACCCTGTCGATGTCACTGCAGGGCGCCGGCCCGATGCCGACGCAAGTCTGGCTGCCTGGTTCGACCTGTGTCATCCCGGCATCTGTTATGATACGGGCGTATAGGCCGTTGCTGCGGGCCTCGTTCATATAGCGGATCATCTCGTCCCTGTTGGCCACCTTGAGGACGACCTTCTTCTGACCGCCGGACATCCAGGCGTTAAAGGACCTCTTGTCCATCTTCTGTGCCCTGAGAGCAAGCTCGACGGACGTGTGACCGACTTGGGCGGCCATTTTTCCCTTGCCCATATCCAGATCTGTTCTCACGAGGACCACAATCTTGTACTCCTCGTCCTACCTCGCAGACTTGAATCTGAAGATCATAGACCGTCCATCATGGTGGGGCTTAAGACATTTGCGGAAACGCCAACCCACTGCCAGAGCCCGTGGCCTTCCCGTAATAGGTGAAACCCCCCGAGTAATCGTAGCATTCCCTCACGCATCCAATTGGGATGTCCTCCGAATCGACCTCGCACATGTAATAATACCTCCCATCGTATCTGACTCTGAGCATATGGTACCCGTTGGGAATCTCTGAGGGCCCGATGTAGTCGCCAGGAGCTAGGGCCACGAAGGAGTGCCCGTTGACGCATGCGATCCCGGCGTCGAAACCGGATGCTCTCAGCAGTGACGCCGCCAGAACGGCTAAATCCCCGGAGTCGCCTATGCTGGTGTACAGGGTCTCCGATGGATACGCCCAGTAGACGGACGTGGAGTGGTAGAAGGTGTCCGAGCCCACGCTGAAGCAGCTTTGTACGAACGAAAGGATGTATCCGGCGTAGTCGGCGGTGTCAAGGGCAGACCCGTGATTCCTGGTTTGGTACTGCTCGGCGAGCCTCTCCGCCAAGATCGCAACTGCGTCGTTCTCGGTCACGAACTGCACACCGGCATCGGGGCCGGGCTCATGCCTCACGGAGACATCGGCGGTCCGGTGCAGCACGTACTCATCGAACGGGATGTCCATGCACACGGCATATGTGACGCCGCCGTGAGAGAAGTTGTATTGGGTGTGGATGTCACCACAGTACTAGATCGTCCCGATGTACGTAGCCGTCTTTCCGGTTTCCGTGGAGAGGCAACTGACGGTGACCGTGTAGCTCCCGATGTACATTGATGTCCATGTGAGGTCGGGGGTGTACTTGGTGATGGTCTGTGACTTGTTCAGGAACTCGTTGCGGACGATCCATGTGAACTCGTTGAACCCTTCGGCGGCAGAGTCGGAGAGTCTGAAGAAGATGGTGCTCCCCTGCATGTACGCCGTCATGTCGCCGGTCTGGAAACTGCCCCTCAGCTCGACGTACTCCGTCTCAGAGATAATTATGACGTAGTCGGAGGGGCTATAGGTCTCGGCCTCGGGGTCCTCGCTTGGAAGCGCTAGAAAGACGGAGAGGACAGCCACGATCACCACCGTGATGACTGCGGCAGACGTCAGATGCTTGAAGCGCCTGTCGTCTTGGACGTCCATGAGTATAAATCTGAGTTTGCGCCTGCGCCTCTTCACGGAGATATTGTGTCCGCAGTGTGGGCAGAAGGGAACGTTCTCGGGGACATTCATTCCACAGTTCTGGCAGTTCATCTCAGCCGTCAGTAAATGCCAACGGGGGCGTAGCTGATGACCACGTCCTCGAATCCCATGTGGAAGGTCACAGTGCGGTCCATAGGCTCCAGGACCAGGTCCTCTCTGATTCCTCCCAACGTGATCATGGTAATGATGACCGGCCCGTTCGTGCTGACGAACCTGAGGGACACGTCGGAGTCCCCGA
>CAZXOR010000091.1:0-5084 GCA_964642395.1 uncultured Methanomassiliicoccales archaeon
CGGATGCTACCATACGCGCTCGTGTGCACACACGTATACGAGTGTGCGTATATGTATTAACTGATAAACTCAACTTTTAACCCTAAATCAGAGCCAAAGATGAACAGGCGTCACGAAAGAGCGGGATGCCACGGCCAGAAGATTACCCTAAACAGTTATTCGTTGTCATCGACCGGTTTAGACACCATGCCTATGGCCTCCTCTGCGATCTTGATGCAGACCATTAGGTCATCGACGGTGTTCCTCATGGTTCCCGCCGACTTCGTCTCGATCCTGAAAAAGAGTTTCGATCCCCGGAGCTTAGACTCCACGTACCCGGCGTTGTCCGGGCCCAGCACGGCCATCACCGCCGCGGCGGTGGCTTCGTCCGGATAGTCTATCTCGAGCGCCAGGGTGATCATCGCATCAGCTCTTCCAAGAGCGGATGTATTCGACTATGGCCTTCTCGACCTCCGCCATGCTCAGCATTCCGCTCAGGTCGGTGGTGGTTTTTCCGATATCCAGGCTGTTCCTAACGGCGTTGTGGAGCATCTTGTCCTCCTCTGGGTAGCCCTGCTCCTCCAGGAGCATCTACGTCGCCAGAACTACGGATATTAGGTTCGCGATGCCTCTACCGGCAATGTACGGCGCGAACCCATGGATGGGTTCGAACATGCTGACCCCCCCCTCGTAGTTGATGTTTCTGCTTCTACCCATTCCGAGACCGTACTGGAGCTGCGCTTCCAGGTCCGTGAGGATGTCCACGAACAGGTTGAGGACGGTGACGGTGCCGAATATCTCCGGCCTGACGATCATGGCCATGGCGTCGACAAACATGAATTCCGGGTCCAGACCGCACTCCCGCGCCTTCTCCTTGAAAATCTGTCTCTGCATGCCGTAGTTCCTGGTGATGACATTAACCTTGTCCACCAAGGTGACCTTCTTATCGCCCTTGGACTGGGCGTACCTGCAGCAGCAGCCCGCAAATCTTATGACAGCGGTCCGGAATAGCAGCCCGATCTCGAAGGCGAAGTCGTTGCTATTGTTGGATCTGGCATAAATGTCGATTTCCAGGGAGTACAGCTTCTTCTCCACGTAGACGTGTTGCTTGGAACCTCCGTGGAACGGCCTGAAGAACCCGTTGGCACCCATGTAGAAGGCCTCGGTGTTCTCCCTCAATAAGTGGTTATCTAAGGGGACTTCCTTTTTCAAAGAGACCAGCGAGAACCAGTTGGTGACCGAGCGGAGGTTGATATACTAGTCGAACACCCTCCTCGTTTTCAGCTGGATGCCCTGTTCCAGGACACTGGACTTGATCCTGAGGTCGCCGATGGCTCCGAAGTAGATTGCATCCTTTTTCTTCAGGGCGGGCACGTCGTCGTTTGTGAGGAGCTCCCTCGTCTTGAGATACCTGTCGGATCCGATGTCTAAGAATTTGGACTCGTACTGAAACGAGGATATCTCGGACACGGTGTCCAGGACGTCTATTCCGGCGGCGATGACCTCCTTCCCGATGCCGTCTCCGTGGATAATTGTGAGCTGTTTCAGAATCTCCCCTCCGTAACCAGGTTGACTAGCTCCCCGGCCTAGACCAGCTCGGAAATGAACGGTGAGTACTCGGGAAACATGTACTCCCTACCTTCAGCGACGACCTTGCCATTGTCGGGGTCGACCTTCACAGTCCAACTCTTCTTCACATCGATCTTGCACTCGACGAGGAGCAGGCCGATGTTCATGGAGTTTCTGTAGAAGATCCTAGTGAAGGACTTCGCTATGATGCAGAAAAACCCTGCCTCGATCAGGGACAGTGGGGCGTGCTTTCTGGACAATCTGCAGCCAAAGTTCCTCCCGGCCACCAGGATGTTGCCTTTCTGAACTTGCTGGGTAAAGCCCGGCCTGACCTTCTCGAAAATGTAGTCGTTCAAGTGGTCCAGGTTGACGGCCACTAGCCTCTTAGCGGATATGATCTGGTTGGTGTCTACGTTATCTCCGAAGACCCATACCCTTCCCTTGATCCTGTTCATTCAATTCCCCTCCAGCTGGTCGAGTGTGACAATCCTCCCGGCGATAGTCGATGCTGCTACGACTGCGAGCCCTGCAAGGTAAACCTCAAAAGTTTTGTCGCTCATCCTTCTGATGAGGTTCCTGTTGGTGAAGGCCACGGCTCCCTCGCCCGCGATGAGGATGCCCATGTACCCTCCTAGGCACGCGTCGCAGGCAGGTCCGAAGATGAACTCGTCCGCATCCAGGAAGATATCGGCGAGACTCTCGTCAATTATTTGTCTGCAGACCTTCTGGGAAATCGACACAACGAGGAACTTGATCCCAGGTGTGACCTTCCTTTCCTTCACGATCTCCGCTCCAATCCTCATATCCTTGATCTTTCTATTGGTGCAGGAGCCGAGGTACACCCGATCTATAATCGCGTCAGCATCCTTAACGAGACGGTCGTTGCTGGGCAGGTAATGGTAGGAGACGAAAGGCTCCAACTTGTCCAGTTTGTACTCCAATATGCGGCAGTACTCCGCGTCCGGGTCCGCCTTGACGGATGTATACTCTCCCCTGATCATGTCCTTTATGTACTCCCTGGTCAGGTTGTCGCACGGGAATATTTCTGCCTTTCCTCCGACCTCGATAATCATGTTTGAGATGGCCAGTCTATCGCAAACCGGGATGTTCTACACGTCGCCATAGAACTCTAAGACTTTGTAGTTGGCCCCGTTCACACCGATGTCGGTGATGATTCTCAGGATCAGGTCCTTGCCGCCCACGTACTTCCTGAACTTCCTCTTGACGACAACCTTGATGGTCTCGGGGACATTGAACCATAGCTTGCCGGTGACGAACGCTACTACGGCCTCGGTGGAACCGATGATGTCAGTGGAGAAGGCGTTGAACCCTCCGTAGGTGCATGTGTAGGAGTCTGCGCCGACGATGAACCTTCCGAGGGCAGCGAAGTCCTCCTCCACCATCAGCTGGTGGCAGACCCCACTCATCCCGATCTCGAAGTAGTTGGGGAGATCGTGCGCGTGGACGAACTCCTTCATCTCTTTCGCCTGCTCAGCGGGGGCTATGTCCTTGGCGAGGATGTAATGGTCCGGAATTAGGATCATGCGGTTCTTATACATAGTACCGATGTTCAATTTGTAGTACTTGCGAAAGACGATCGGTTTGGTGACGTCGTTGACCATTACATAGTCGACGCTCGCTATGACGATCTGCTCCGCGCGGGCGTCGGTCCCAAATTTCTCCGAGAGGATCTTCTCTGCTATCATCTTGCCCATTCTCACTCACTCTTCTGTTTGGCGAAATCCCGATTTATAACGGCTATCATCGGCGTCCACGAACGTCTGTACGACGTCCAAGCCCACGGTCTTACCGACGGATAAGTTGCCATCGTTTTGAACGTTCTTGACCATCGCAGTAGCTTCGCAGATGGAGTCGCTACCCCAGGTGATGGTGGCCAACTTGTACACTTCCAGTATGATTGTCAGATTTACGACCTCTGATATGACCTTCAGCGCCGCGTTCACTGGACCGACGCCCACTTCAGACTATACTTTCCTCTATCCTCCCAAAGTGATGTTTACGGTGGTGGTAGAGATTATGCCCCTGCCAGTGAACACGACGATATCGTTTTAGAGAGACGGTCTGCTTCTTGGCCTCCCTCTTCCACAACACGTTTTCGGCGATGGCGACCGGCTCAACGTCGTTTATATCCTTCCTGTCGACAGCCATCTTCTTGATGGTGGCTATTAGCTCTGGCATATGCTCTTCCGAGAACTTGACATTCAGCTCCTCCAGTCTGTTGCGAACGAAGTATTCTTTAGAGTGCTTCCTGATGACGATGTGTCTCTTCACCCCGACCATCTCGGACTTGAAGGGCTCATAGATTATGGAGTTGGCCATGACGCCGTGCACGTGGATCCCGGACTCGTGGGCGAAGGCGTTCCTGCCAACCACGGGCTTGTTGTACGTGATCGGGAACCTAGTGATTCTATCCATCAGCTTAAACGTGGGGCCCAACTTGGTCATGTACACCGTCTCCACCCCGTAATTAACGAACAGGTTAAACTCCATCTTTTCCAGGGCCACGTTGCTGGTCCTCTTGCCGATGCCATTGACGGTGACCTGGAAGATTTTCACCCCGGCCTTGACGCCGGTCAGGGTGTTAGCCACGGCCAAGCCTATGTTGTTATGGCAGTGCATAGAGATCGGCACCCTTAGCACCTTCTTCATTTCAGACACAATGTGGACCATGCCCTGGGGATGATCAAGTCGACAGTGTTCGGGAGTTTGATGAACGACGCTCCTATGTTTGGGCGGTGGTGCAGATCTTCTTCATGAACTTCAGGTCGGACTTGGTGGTATCCTCGCAGGAGAACATCACTTCTAGGTCGTGCTCCCTAGCGTATTCGATGGTGTTGACTGTCCTCTCAACCACCTGGTCGGGGATCATCTTCAGCCTGTACTTTATGTGGAGATTGCTGGTGGCGATGAACGTATGGATGTAGGCCACGCTTGTCCTCAGCACGGCATCCACGTCCCCTGTCCCCCCTCCCTTACAAATTCGACTAGGCTGCACATGGTGCAGTCGGTGCCGGCGTCCATGATCTTTCAGCATCTCCCTCTCGGTCTCGAAGGATACAATGAACCCAACCTCTATGATATTAATGCCGAGATTGTCTAAGGCCATTGCTATACGAACCTTGTCGTCCGAGCTCAGGGTGATTCCTAGGGTCTGCTCGCTATTCCTTAGCGTGGTGTTAAAGATTTTGATGTTGTCTGCATAAGGGATGGACTTGAACGCGAGCTGGTTGTAGAAGTTGATTGCCTGCATCTATTTTAGATTAGCGTTCTCACTGGTTGAATTGTTTTCATGATAACACTTCAAACCATCCTAACCCTCACTGGATTTACTCAAAAAGAATACTGCCCGTTAAAAATCGACCCATGTATCCATGTTTGTGACAAATTAAATAACACAGGCTGAATGATATTCTCCTTCGATAAAGAACCGACGGTTTGTGTTTTAACCGCATAGTTTATAAACACAGACAACTCCGAGTTCGCACGCGAACTCGGTGTTGTCGGCTGGACAAACC
>CAZXOR010000092.1:0-5071 GCA_964642395.1 uncultured Methanomassiliicoccales archaeon
CCCCTGTCGAAGCCCGCCCTGTCCGCGATTGCCGCCAGCGACCTGTCCGTGTCTGGCTCCGACTCGCAGTGTATGATGACCGGGCAGTCGTTCTCCTTTGCTAGCTCCATGCCGCGAAGCAGGATGCGGTCGGACGCGTCCCGGATCTCCCGGCTCACCGAGAAGTGAGGCCTCCCGATCTCCCCAATGGCAATAGCCCTACCCTCAGCGATGTCCCTGCCTGCGGCCTCCATGCCCTCCAGCATGATCTCCTCGGCCCTTTTGAGGCCGTAGGCCTCAGCCATATGCAGAATCAGGACCGGATACGGCCCGACGGCGATGTTGATTTCCAGGTCCGTAACCTTCCTCGCCCTGTCCGCGAGCTCGTACGTGACCTCGTAGGACCTGGCGAAGTCCGCCCCGCAAGTTATGGGCACCTCCCTGTGGGGGAGGGTGACCAGGGTGAGCCCTGTCCCGCCGGCCGCCTCGAACTCTCTCAGCGCATCGACGTTGCGGCCGGAGGGGTTCATGTGCACATGGTTATCGTAGACAGGTACTCCCTCACTCATATATGGGGTTACGGCTCCCACTTATTTAGAGATTCGATGGGAACCCGCGGCATATCCGCTTTAAGTACTCAAGACTGTAACATGTGCCAGAGGAAACGAAAGCAACATCTACTTATTCACCGCGATAGTGGGCCAGAAGGACATGAAAGGAGCCCTGTACTCAATACATCTATACCGAGATATGAGGCGTGCTGATCCGCAGCAAGAAGAAGACTGCGAAGTCTACCGCTGTCCGCGTCCTAGCGGGGCTATTCCAGGAAAGGGAGGTCTTCAGATGGTACCTGTGTAAGTGCGCCTGGAGCGACTGCAACTCCGCCTGCCCCGACTGCAGGGAGAGGGCGTCGAGGGAAGCCGGAGATGGACCGCGTCCCGATGTGTGTGGTGGAGCTGCCCCTGAGCTTTACGGAGGACAGGATCGTTGGTAACATGGACCTGGAGCACTCCATCAGCACTAACGGCAGGAGGTTCGAGTCGGGCATCCTGGCGAAGGCCAAGGGAAACATCCTGTACGTGGACAATGTGAACCTGCTGGACGATCATATCGTTGACATCCTGCTAGACGCGGCGGCGATGGGCGTGAACTACATCGAGAGGGAGAAAATCTTGTACATTCACCAGTTCAGATTCATGCTGGTTGGGACGATAAACCCCGAAGAGGGGGACCTGTGTCCGCAGCTACTGAACAGGTTCGGGCTGATGGTAGAGGTCAAAGGGGAGCGGGACTCGACCTTCCGCCTGGAGGTGATTCGCAGGCATATGATGTACGAAAAGGACCCAGAGGGGGTCTGTCGGCTGTAAGAGGTCAGCAACGCTGAGCTCCGCGACAGGATTGTGGAGACGAGAACGCGGTGAGAGACATAGTCTCCAATAACCGCGCCCTGGATGCGACGGTGAGGATCTTGCTCCATCTGGGCATGGAAGGGCACCGCTCCGACCTCACCATGGCTAAAGCCGCGTGCGCTAGGGCCGCTTTGGACGGCAGGGACGGCCCCACCCAGGCCGACGTGGTTGGGGTCTGCAGGATGGTGCTTTCCCAGAGGATGAGATACAACCCAATCCAGGACCAGAGTCTAGACCAGGGGGGTTGGACGCATGGCTTCGCGGCCTGCTGTCGACGTACTGACGCGCTACCTTATCACCGTCATGGTCGGCTACGACTGTGTCATTGAGGTCGTCTCCTGCGTCCTGTGCTCTCCGGAGATCCGCACGGTGCTTGTCTGCGGCCCTGCCGGAACCAGGAAGACCACCGCCGTCAAAGGGGCTGCTACGGTCGTGGGGGATAGGAGGTCCGTGAAACTGCCCCTCAATTCCACGCCGGAACAAATATTCGGCACCATCGACCTGAACGAGGCTATCTCCGGGGAAGGAGGACCGTGGCGGACTCGGTCATGAGGCGCGCCGACGGGAACATCCTAGTGGCTGGCAACATCAACCTCTTCCCAAAGGGACTGGTCCACAGCATCCTCGACGCGGTCACCACGGGGCTCATCAGGGCCAAACTAGACGGGGTGTCAGTGGAGGAGAGGTGCGACACCATGCTTCTGGCCATCATGGACCTGGCGGAGGCGGAACTCACCCCACACAAACTGGACCGCTTCGACATATGCGTACGCACAGCCACATGCAAAGACCTGGGGGGGGGATGGAAATCCTCAAGAGGAACCTGGAGCACTCGTGCTCTCTGCGCGCATTCTACGAATTATATTCCGTCAAGCAGGAGGTGCTGGTCGCAGGATAACTTCTGTAAACCCGACTAGGGTGAGCACCCCGAGGAGCTCATGGACCTTGTGCCGGGGATCTCGGAGTCAATGGGCGTCCAAGAGCATCGCGGGAACGTGGCGCCGGTGAACATCGCCCGTGCCCTCGCAGCTCTTTGCGGGATGGGCACGGCTGATGCATGTTGCCCAGGAATGCGGTGTCCATGTGCCTCGTGCAGGGCCGGGGCGGTGCCCGGATAGGCCACTGCGACGCTGGAGACTGTGGTGGAGGTGGTGACCACGGAGGTCCGGATACTGGATGTGCCAGATGCCAAAATTCAGGAGACAGAGGGGGAAGCACGTATGACCGTGAGGGAGTGTGGCTAGACCCATGCCAGGGCATCCATCTCGCTCAACCCCCGTCCGGGGAGGAGGACGCAGTCTTTGCGTGGAACAGACATTCAGGGTCGCTAACTTCCTCCCGAGAGACAGGGAGCTGGGTAAGGACTACGACTCCGGCCGCTGGGGGCTTACGCTCCCGAAGTATTCAATGGCCGTTGCATCGGATGCGTTATACCCTACGGGAAGCTTAGGGACATTGCTCTCAGGGCTACCGTCTGCGTGGTCGCGCCCCACTAGGCCTACTGTTCGAGGGACGAAGTCGCGATAACGATCGAGAAGGACAATATCCGCGAGAAGATCAGGGTCCACAGGAAGGGGACGAGGATCTTGTTCGTGGTGAACGATTCCGGGTCCATGGACACGGAGAGCTGCATGGTGGCCATCAAGGGGACGATACTGTCGGTTCTGGAAGAAGCCTATCGCTGCAGGGACATGGTCAGGCTGATGGTCTTCAGAAGCGAGCGGGCCGAAGAGGTTCTACCAATAACTCGCAGCGTCACTGGCGTCAGTGCGGTCCTGGAGAGCATACCTGTCAGCAGTCGCATTCTGCTGATCTTCAGCCTCCATACGGGCTACGAGATCCTCAAGAGGTACGCCAACAGGGGCGACGACCTCATGATGGTCATCTTGACCGACGGAAAGAGCAACGTCGAGATCGACTTCCGTCTTAGGACCGATGACAAGCTCAGGTTGATGTCGGAGGCAATAATCAGGGCGAGGATACGCTCGGTTGTGATCGACACCGAGCCCCTGGAGTCTAAGCTCCGCGGGGCGCCTAGACTCGTGAAGATGCTCCGTGTGGACTGCCTAACTCTGGAGAAGATGAACGTTGACTACTTGCCCGAGGCGGTCTGGCATCGCTGATGTCAATGGAGGCTACGACGAAGAATGGATATACGCCCTGACCTCTAGCACATGCCATGGATATAAACTCCCGCTTTCTCCTGAAGACGTTCAGGAAGTACTACCGCGTAAACTCACCCATCCTACCGGATAGGTTCACCCGCAAGGAGTTTGGATTCATGTTCTTCGACAGGCCGTACGTCTAGAGGCACATGTCTTTCGGGCGCCCGGAAGAGCTCCACAGGTTCATGCTCGGCCAGGTGCCGTCCCACAGCTACTACTCCACGTCCTACTACCGGAGACCCGACGCGCCCTCCATGGATGAGAAGGACTGGATGGGAGCGGAGCTCATCTTCGATCTGGACGCCGACCATCTGGAGGGTGCGACGCAGATGACCTATGCCGAGATGCTGGTGCAGATCAGGACAGAGACGATCAACCTGGTCGACTCGTTTCTGCTCGGCGACCTAGGCTTCTCGGAAGACCAGGTGCACATCACGTTCTCCGGCGGGAGGGGCTACCACGCTCACGTCAGGACACCAGACGTCATGGGGCTGGGGATTCATGAGAGGAGGGAACTGGTAGATTACATCACTGGCACCGGCCTAAACATCGACTGGGTCTTCCCGTACAACAGGGTAGCCACCTCCAAGATGATCACTGGCACCGGCGTGAGGACCAACGTGGCCAAGGACCGCCTGATCCCCCCGGCGGACTCCGGAGGATGGAAGCTCAGAATGAGAAACGGACTGATGGATGTGGTGAATGACTTATGCAACATGGGCGACGTGAAGTACTTCAAGAAGGAGTACCAGAGCATCAAGGGCAGTGGGAACTCTACCATCCTCAAGGCACAGGAGGAGCTCAAGAAGAGCCGTGGGGTGCTGTTTCAGAAGAACACCATGGCTGTTCTGTCCAAGTCTACCCAAAACATGCTGATCAAGATAATGAAGGAAGACATGGCGCCTCGCATGTCCGGCAAGGTGGACGAGCCCGTGACCGCCGACATCAAGAGGCTTATCCGCCTGCCCGGGTCTGTCCATGGGAAGAGCGGCCTCAGGGTCACCCCGATCACCCGTTCGGAGCTCACCGACTTCGACCCGTTGCAGATGGCGGTGCCAAAGGAGTATACAGATGACCCGGTCAAGATCACCATGAGGAGACCGGCCAAGCTGTACATCAAGGGCGAGCACCTCTCGCTGGAGGGCGAGACCGAGGTGCCCGAGTACGCCGCCGTGTTCCTCATAGGCAGGAAGATGGCCGATTTCGGATACGCGTCTGAGGAGCAGGGAAGGAACAGGCTGTTTTGACATGACTGGTACATTCTGTTTGGAGCTCCGCGCCCTCTACTTCGTGTCCTTTCCTTACACTGCGCGCACGTTTGCTCAACCAAAGCTTTTATTAAATAAATGTAAATCCCGCCTCTAGGTAATTAAAATGAAAGCATTCCGTATCATTGGTAACTACGCAGACCCCAGGCAGAGGCAGCCCTTCTCCGTAGAGATGGCCGCCGAAGACGAGGCAGCCGTCAGGGAGAAGACCCTGTCCACCATCGGCAGCAAGCACAAGCTCAAGAGGTGG
>CAZXOR010000093.1:0-5046 GCA_964642395.1 uncultured Methanomassiliicoccales archaeon
CCATCAGGGCGAAGCCATCGCAGAGCGCATCCGTGGCCTGTACGCCGAGAACGACATGGGGTGTGAGACCTGGATCACGGAGCCCGGCTCCGGTTGCAAGAGGATTTGAAATGGTAGCACACAAGGTTATCTGTTGAGACTGCAGAGCGAAGGTCGACGACCCGTTCGTCAACACATGCCCCAAATACGGAGGACTCCTGACGGTCAGAATGGACCTGGAGCCCATCAAAGAGATGAGACTCGAGGATCTCCACAAAGAGCCCCTCGGCGTCTGGAGGTACACGCCCTTCATGCCCGTGGACCCCGCACACAAGGTATCCATACAGAAAGGCGGCACCTCCCTGTACGCCACCAGGGCTCTGGGTGCTGAGATCGGCGTCGAGAACTCCTACGTGAAGTTCGAGGGACTGAATCCCACTGGCTCCTTCAAGGACAGGGGCATGACCATTAGCGTCTTCCACGCCAGGGAGCTGAGAGCGAAGGTGATCGGATGTGCGTCCACCAGGAACACTTCCGCCGCCCTTGCTGCGTATGCGGCCAAAGCCGGGATTAAGTGCGCCGTGTTCCTCCTTTCCGGTATCGCCATGGGGAAGCTAGCACAGGCATTGTTCTTCGGGGTCAAGGTCCTGTCCATCAACGGTAACTTCAACGACGTCCTAGCACTGGCCAAGAATATGGCCGATAAGAGGAGACTGTACCTGCTAAACTCTATCAACCACTACAGACCCAAGGGCCAGAAGTCCGTGCTCTTCGAAATCATGGACCAGCTCCAGTACGACGTCCCCGACAGGATCATCCTGCCAATGGGCAATGCGGCGAACATCTGGGCCGTGTACAAAGCCGTCACCGAGCTTCAGGAGGTCGGTTGAATCGACAAGATTTCCATGCTCATCGGATCCAGGCCGAAAGGGTGTCCCCCGTGGCCAGGGTGTTCAAAGGGCACAGAAACGACTTCGTCCTCGAGGAGAACCCCAAAACCGTTGCCACCGCCATTAGGATCGGGAACCCAGTCAGCGGCAGAAAGGCCTTGAAGGCCATCTACTCCACCGATGGCGTCGCCGAGACCGTTACCGACGCGAAGATCATCAGTGCCCAGCAGTTCCTCGACAGAAAGAAGGGGTGTCTCCGTAGAGCCCGCCTTTGCCGCATACGTCGCTGGACTCAGGAAGCTCTACGAGACAGGGGTCGTGGACAGGGACGATCACGCTGTCTGCATCTGCGCCGGGAACGGCCTTAAGGACCCCGACACTATCATCAACAACTGCGCCCCACCCATAAAATGCAGCAACTCCGTTGAAGATGTTAAGAGGATTCTTACACAATGAGGGCGCTCAGAAATCGAAAAGGCTGGATTGCCTCGGGCCAGTCTCCTCCCTTTTATCCTTCTCCCCTTCCCTCCGGGAGGATGCGGGATCCGCCGGAACCTCCGGCTCAGAGGCGTAACCGTACGTCGCGGCCATCTCCTCCATCATCGCGTCCTCCTCCTCAGAGGGCGACATCGAGTGAGTGGGCTCGTCCACCATCTTCGAGGACACGACCTGATCCTTCATGCTCCTGGCCAGTGCCGGACCTATCTTGGCCATGGTGACTAGGGCCGACTCGTCCGCCGCAGCTAGATCCCTTCTGGTGCGGTACCCGGCCCTGTACAGTGTCCTGGCCCTGTTCCTGCCGATGCCCCTCAGAGTGACCAAGTCGATAAGCTCCTCCTTGACACCGTAGCGGATCCTCATCAACAGCGGCTTGATTTTCCTTATCGCGTCCGGGTTGAAGATGTAAGCGATTTCGGACATAGCGTAGACGATCCAATCCATCTTGTCAACCTTGGCGCGGATATCGCCGGGCCCAATACCCATGGAATCGGTGATGATCTCCTCCGGGACCTCTTCGATCCAGTCGTTAATTAGGACGGCGGTTTTCAGGTCGCTCCAGAAGTGCTCCGGGCTGTAGTCCTTGACGATTTCCGGATCGATGAGCAACCTGTTCATCCACAGGAAACTCTCCATTTCAAGACGGCTCTTATCGCATTTCTTGGGGTACATCCCGACCACGTCGGCCGTCATCGCTGCCGCTATGAGGATCTGCATGGGCTCCGTGGTGTCGTCCACCTTCAAAACGGCATCCCTGAGGATGGATGCCGTGGCCGGGTCGATGTACAAGTCGGAGACCCTCTTTCCGAACGGTAGGATGGTGACGGTATTGCCGTTACGGCGGACCATTTTTTCCCCGGCGAGGAAGTTTACTACGTCCTCAACCACGTTCTCGACGCCGAACAGGCTGGACGTGGCGCCGAAGAACGTGTCCTTCAGAAAATCCACGATTTCCTTGTCAGACTCCGCGTCGCCCGTGGCGATTATGCCTAGAATGTGGCTCCTGAGAACCTTCTCCTGGAACAGTTTGGACATCAGGCGTTCGGTATCGTGGTCGATGTAGTCGGTTATCAGGTGTGCGAAGTCCTTGTCGTTCTTCGCCACCAGCACCGCCTCGCCGTATGGGTCGTATCCCGGCCTCCCGGCGCGTCCACACATCTGTTTCACTTCCATCACTGAGATGGGAATGTTGGTCCCATTCTCGTAGCGAAGTGTATCCCTCACCACTACCCTCCTGGCGGGCAGGTTGATTCCGGCGGCAAGGGTGGGAGTGGCCACAATGCATTTGATAATCCCGGCCCTGAAAGAGTCCTCAATGTATTTTCTCTGCCTGTAAGTGAGGCCAGCGTTGTGGAAGGCGGTGCCGCCCTCCACGCAGGAGGCCAGCTTTCTGCCTATAGCAGTGGTCTCGGCGTTCCCATCCAGCAGAGCCTTCTCCGCCCTTGTAGGTGTGTGACCCGCGATCGCCCTTAGGTGTCCGGACAGTTTTATTGCTTCGGCCTCGGTGGATCTCCTAGAGTTGACAAACACTAGGCACTGGCCACCGTTTTCGACGGTCTGGAGAACCAGCGAAGACACGGCGTCCTTCACGAAGGGGACTTCCATCTCGCTACGGTCCTCGAAAACGATCTTGTTGGGTATGTAAGCCCCCTCCTTGAGAGGGATCGGGCGCCAGTCGCTCTTCACCAGCGTCGCGTGCAACCAGTCAGCCAGGTCGTCGGCGTTGGATATGGTGGCCGAGAGGGCTATGACTTGCAGGTCGCTCCTCCTGCGCATCATCTTGGTCAAAGCGACCTCCAGTGTGGGCCCCCTTCCCGGGTCGTGGATCATGTGGATCTCATCGGCGATTACAAGCTTGACTTCGTCGATCCACCTGATGCCATGGCGGATCATGGAGTCTGCCTTCTCGGAAGTGGCTATGACTATGTCGGCTTTGGACAGCTCGCGGTCTTCCGAATCCAAGTCGCCGGTGCTGAGATGCATCTTGATGCCGAGGTTCTCGAAGTGCGCGAAGTCATCCCTCTTCTCCGAGGCCAGCGCCTTCAGGGGGACGATGTAAAGGACCTTTCCCCTGTGCTCGACGAGGGTCTTTAGCGCTGGCACATATCCTATGAGCGACTTACCGCTGGCCGTCGGGATAGCGGCGACTAGATTCCTTCCGGTGAGGGCTATAGGGATGGCCTCCGCCTGGGGTGGGTGTAGCTCCCTGAACCCCGCGGATATGAGGGCCTCCGCCACGCCATCCGGGATGTCCAACTCATCGATCCTCATCGGCACTCTCGATTGTTCCGGCATTCATAAATCCCATGGTCCCCCGCGACAGAGCGCACTTGCTGTAACGAATGGTCTTTAGCGCCGCATGTCCGGGGACCCTCCAGGTAGTTGACCCAGACAATCGTGAGATACATGAGGTTTCTCACACAGTTGACGTGTCTTCTGGAGTTAGCTTTAAGAGATAGGGTGTGTAATCCCGAAACGATGAAAGCGAAGACCGTCGCGGTTCTGACCGTGTTCTGCATTATTGCCGTCGTCGCCGTTCAGTCTGAGCAGGTGGACGGTACCACGGATTCTGACTACGTCTCGCAGCTCGACAGCAACGGACAAGCCGTGTATGACGCCGTCATATCCAGGTTCGCGAACGAGATCAACAATGCGAACCCTCAGACGATGGTCCAAATAACGGTCATGCTGATCAACCCTATGCTCTTCGAGGATGAAGCGTCCGCCACAGCCTACGCCGAGGGAGTGGTCAACGATGCCATCGCGGCGATATACTACTCAGATGCCGAAGCAATCTGGCTCTGGGACCTCCCAGTAACATCCATGGAGGTCGTCGTCCGCTGCGACTTCGTGACGATCAGCAACTCTGAGACTGGTACTGAGACCGGCAGCTACATCACACCCACGATGGTCACGTTTACGCTCACGATCCCATCCGACTTCATCTCCGAAGACGGTTCCAGAAACACCGCTATGGAAGCGCTGAACGCGATCAGGGACGCCAGGACCCAGGTCTCTGGGACAGTGACTGAGAAGGTCTAGGCCATCGCCAGCCTCCTCTACGGGATAGCCGTCGTTAACGACGAGGAAGGTACCGTGAGCAACGTCTACGACGCCCTTGTCATGGGGAGCTCCTCCTCCGCCGGCATCGCCGCCGCATTCACTTACCTCTGCGCCTTCAACGATGTCACCGCGTAGACCGTGAAGGGCACAGTTGTTACAGACACCGCGGGTACGACATCCGCAGGCTACTGGAACGTTGTGCTCTACACCGACTACGATGCGGACGTCTGGTATTTCGTCGACGTGACTCAATACGACAGGAACGATAGGGCCCCGCTGCTAGCCGGCATGTCTACTCTGGTCATGCTGCCCTCCACCGACGCCTACCGCGGCTTTGGGTCCACCCACGTGGTTGATCTGGACCTGGCGTAGTCTAACAACCTGTCCGTCCCCAACGTCCCCGCGGAGGGCTACGCATGGCCAGACAATAGCACGTTTTTCGAGAGATGGGGCACCCAGATCATGGCAGTGTTGGTAGTCGCGATTATAGTCGCGGTCATACTGTACGGGATGAAGACAGGCAGCCTTCAATGACTGCCGGTCGGAAGCAAAGCAATGAACATATACAAGAACAAACTAGCTTCAAGAGGGAAACATGACAAAAAGACTCAACGTG
>CAZXOR010000094.1:0-4936 GCA_964642395.1 uncultured Methanomassiliicoccales archaeon
CACGCGCACGTACAAGTGTGTGTATAGGCATCAATTGATAAACTCGGGTTCAAAGCATTCATACTGAAGATGACCATCTTACCCACTGGGAACTATCTCTCTTCTACCGATGAGACGTTGGTCAGGTTCCTCTCGCAATGGGCGTCACATTGCAGGGTGTCAAGATAAAGTCCGATGGAGAACTCTGCGGCTCCCCGAAATGAACATATCGTTTGGTTCGCAAGTATCAAAATACTGTTCTCGGCAAACGCCGGTGGATCCTGTCTCTTTGCTATTAATCACACGACTGGTTTATTTCGCTAACCACTTCCAATATTAGGGTCTGTGATGAAATAAATGTTGGAATTAATGGGGAACGATCTTGTAGTTCCAATCTCCCCCCCCCCCAAGGGTCTTTGAAGAGATTGAGGTCTTCCATCTTCTCGTCCGAGACCTTGATTCTCTTCTCATACTTCCTAGTATCTAGGGAGCATTCCACCTTCAGGTCCGAGCGGTTGGTGGTCGAACCGATGAGATTGACGATTACCTTGAGGGATTCCAACGGCCTCCCCTTCCAGTTCATGCTAATGAACGAGAACAGTCTGTGCTCAATCTTGTTCCATTTCGACGTCCCCGGCGGGAAGTGCCTAACTAGCACCTCTAGCCCAGTCTCGTCGGTGAACTTCTGGAGCTCCGTCTTCCACATCTGACTGTGGCTGCCGTTACTATCGCTGCAGTCAGTTGTGATTATGACCTTCCTGGCATCTGGATAGCGCTTCAGACCCATGCACGACCATCACGTCCTAATGTTGTTGACTGCGAACTTGGCGGTCTCGGCGCTAACGCTGACATTAACGTAGGCATCGTTGATCCCTACACCTAGAATCCCGTACGACATTTCCTTGCCCTGATCACCGATAAAATCGTGGTTATTGACCAGCTTGGGCTCCCCCTTTGGCCAGTACTCAGAGCCGCCATTCTTGTAGCTTTAGACCAGCTCCTTATTTTTATATCCACGGAAATCACCGGGTAGCTCATCAATTCCATCAGCTCGCACTCCATTTTGATGTACCTGAACTGGCTGTTCCTTCGGGGCCAGCCTTTTCCTTCTTGGTGTACTTCTTATTTTGTTGGAGGCCGAAACCTTCCTCCTTCAAGACATTGCCCATATTCTATAGCTAACATCGAAGCCCTTCCTCTTCAGCTCGTCCGAGATATTCCGGGTGCTCTTGGCGGTCCACGTGAGGGAACTGGACGGGTCACCGACAATGTTTCCATCCAGCAGGGACAGAATTTTCGTCCTGATCTCAGGGTTTTTATCGAACTTTGATTTGCGCCCCCTGCCCTTGGCCCGGACGCGACGACCAGTGTCCGAAGACGAACGGGCACACGGATCCCTCGGAAGAAGAATGACCTCGGACCTGCCCTTGGCTAGCGTTTTAGGGTTTATGCCGGTGAACTTGGCGATCTCTGAGTAGCTGCCCCAGCCGAGATTCTCGGAGAGGACCGAGAGGAAGATCCTGCGCTGATACTCGTTCAGGATAAGCATCAGTGTGGCGATCATATCCTTCATTTTCTCATTCAGACTTCTTCTCTGGATATCGACATAGAGAAAAGAATGCGTTACAATTTCTATATTTATTATGTAGCAGAACCTCAGGAAGGGAGATCGTGTTTGGCATCTCCGATTCCGGAGAGGTTGTGATATCAACGAGGACGATCTGAGGACGTTCATCGAACGTATATCTCACAATATCGGGGTTTTCACGTATCCGAGGGTCGGATACGATGTATCTGCAGCCAACAGTGACGGCAGGCTGCTGATTATAGCTAGCATCGACCAGGGACGCTCCAAGCCGTACGAGAGCACCTGGGGAAACGACGAAGGGAGAATTTACAACCGCCATGAGAAAAACACGTTCGCAGCCACCGAGGAGAGGATTATGGAAGTCAGACTAGAATGCTCCCCGGAGCAATACGACAAGCTTCCGTACATCGCTCCCGATGGTAGGAGCGGGCTTGACGATAGATACGTCTCCTTGCTGCTGAACGGCTCAGGTACGCCGGAGCGACCAAGTCGACTTTCAAGAGGCTGGTCGAGATGGGACTCGTGATCGAGCGCGATGTGTACTATATAGCTACCAGGGGCTTCGGACTACTGTCCCGCAACAGGAACAGGTTCGAACTCTCTTGTGTCAGGCTCGCTGGCCCGTACGGGGTCCAAATTCTCGACCGTCAGGTTTACACGGGAAGCATCATGAACCAGATCACGAGGGTCGAGTGGTTCCTGCACAAGAACATCCGCTGTTTGGGACGCATCAGAGATTTGTCCGCAAAGACGTCTACGAGTATCCCATCGAGACCGTCGTGGAGGCCATTCTGAACGCGGTCGTCCACCGCAGCTACATCATATCCGGCCGGTCCAGATATCAGTGTTCTACTACCACCTCGAAGTGAGATCCCACGGCCAGTTGAATATAATGGCGTCGGAGATACACTCCGGCTGGTTGAAGACCCAAAACATGGCGATCCGCGACTATATGAGGGAGATGAAGATGGCAAGGGGCATCGGAACTAGGTTCAAGAGGATGTTAACCTGCCGTGAAACGCAGGGAGCGTCGGCACCCGAGATAAACGACTCGGGGAAGGGTGTCATGGTGGCGTTCAGGCGCGTCTCCGAAAACAGTAGCACCGATGGAAAGAGGGAAGAGATAATGAAAGCCCCGGGCACGATGAAGTCTGCATGCTCGACATGATGTTCGAGAAACCGGACGTGACAATACCCGAAATGGCTGAAATCCTGGGCATGTCGAAACCATACACGTCCAAGATGATTTGCAGGATGAAGGACCTGGGGTACATAGACATAAATCAAATGGTACGTTAGGGAAGGTGAACGGTCCTCACGGACCGTCATTGACTAGTCTCACTCGTCGTCTGACCCGGATCTGACTTTAACGGCCATGCCTTTCTTCATGACCCTAATTTCGAATTCCACGAGGAACGCCCTGCCTGTCGCGATCGGCCTGTCGTCCTTGTCCGTGACAATGACCTCCTCCATCGGCCTAATGTCGGGGTCGCAGGACAGAACGAACTGCGTAAACACGTTTTTGCCCTCGCTGACAAACGGCACGGCGTCATCGGAGACGGCGACCCTCATGTGAGGGGCGGGGACGGATGCAATGATCCTCCTCGCACCTTCCATCTTCAGCGTGTAAAGGCCATCTCTGGCGCGCATGGAAAGCACGTGTTCTCCGTCAGAGATGACATTTCTAATCTTCCCAGTCTTTTTACTGGTGACTAGTTCGATGGGCTCCTTGAACAGGGCCTCGGCGGCCTCCAGCCCAAATTGGTATCTGGCAACGGCCTTCGCCCTGATCATGTCGGCGTCGAACTCCTCGGTGCCGTCGTCGGGGACTTTGCAGCCCTCGACAACGCTTTTGAACCCAGCCATAGACAGGAACTAGAAGGCGAGTCTCTCGGACTCCGTCTTGGTCTCCACGTCAAGGATCGAGGGGAATAGTGACTGTGCCAGGGGGTACACCTCATCCAGCTCCGCGGGCACAGGCCCCCAGGGGGATATCACGATGGGCGTATACCCTGCGCGCCTGGCCTTAGCGAACTGCTCCGCGTAAGGGCGGCTGTATGGCTTGCCTTGGGTGTCCTCGAACAGCGCTGCCTTGTCGGTGGCAGGGACGTACCTAGAGCCGATCCTGTCCAAGTACCTCTTGTATACTGGCCTGTTCCTGGACTCGGGGCCGGTGTAGAATACCGCACCCTCCCTACTGATAGGGTCGTAGAGCTCCATCTGGCCCTGGTACTCCCTGAGCCTCCTGAGGCCGTCCAGCAATGCTGGGTGAGCCCTACAGCGCATCTCGGCCAGCTCCCAGAGCTTGCCCTCGCGGATGTACCTCTTAACAGTGGCCAGCTCCTCCGTAATCTGGTACAGGTTGTGCTCGGCAATGACCCTAGAGCGCTTGGACTTATCCATCCTATTGAGCTCCTCGATGGTCATCCCCCTGCATGCGGGGCAGTTGCAATCGAGGGACTGCATGTCCTGTAGGCGGTGGGTGCCAGTGACATCCATCAGGCGATCGTCTCTAGCGTACAGCGCGTACGAAGCGGAGTCGAACAGGTCGCATCCCATCAGCGTAGTCGGGGCCAGCAGCATTGGGTGCCCGCATCCAAACAGGTGGACGGGGCGGCTGGGGTTCAGCCCCTTCTTAGATGACATCACAACGTCGACAAGGTTCGCGTAGCGGTATTGTTCCATCAGCGGGACCACGCCACCGATGGGGTGGACGTCGATGTCCATGCCGGCCATACTGGAGGCGCTGAACTCCCTTAAGTCGGTGTAGACGGACCCCTGGACCACCCCGTTGAGCATCATGTCGCCCTTTATGGAGCAGGCCGTGGAGGTGCGTTCCAGGGTGGTCTCGATGGCGCGCCTGGTCCTCTCATAAGACCAGTTCGGCTCGGTGAATATGTCCAGGACAGTGCCGATGTCGGTGCCGATGGATTTTTGGAACCCAACAATCTCCTCGTTGGTGACCTCCACCTCGCCATACATATGGCTCTGGAATGTCCCGGAGTCGGTCATGATAATCCCGGGGAAGTCGAGGAACCGATGGACCCCCTCCCGCTGGACCCCCTCCCTCAGCTGGAAGGAGTTGCGGATGATGTAGGAGTTGGTGACGAGGGCACGGAACCCGAACCTGTTGTACAGCTCCCTGGGCTCGACGGTGCGGATTTTCGGGTTGACGACCGGGAGGAGCGCGGGAGTCTCCATTGTTTTCCTCGATTTCGTGGTGAACTTGCCTATCCTGGCGAGACCGTCCCTTCTTATGATCTTGAACATTGAGACAGCATCGGGGTTCAGTATAAAAAGTAGGGAGGAGCAGCCTACCCGTCCCCTATATCATTCAGGGTAGAAACTTGAATAACCAAGAATTGAGTT
>CAZXOR010000095.1:0-4902 GCA_964642395.1 uncultured Methanomassiliicoccales archaeon
CGATGTACACGATGGCGTCGCACTCACGGAAGGCCGTCTCCGTCCATTTCTTGACACTGCCCTCGACGCGAGGCAGACCGAGGGTGTCCGAGGACGTCTTGCACCGGATGTCAACCTCTTCATCCTTCAGGACGTCCTTCAGTCTCAGAGCCGTGGCGCAGCCGTTAGTGGAGAAAGCCAACACGTCGATCCTCATCTCTTCTCCCTTCTCAGTTTCTCGCGGACCTCGTCCAGCATCTTGTCGGCCAGCGACGTCTTGCCCAGCAGCCCGTACACAGAGGAGAACATCACAGCGGACGTCCTTATGGCGCCGCCGGTGCGGTGGTTCATGTGGAACTCTATCTTCTTCATTAGGAGCTCGGACAACTCGGGGACGAGCCCCTCCGAATCAATCACTTCAAGTGCGTCGTCCGTGGAGATGCAGTTCATAACCCTCTTCACCGTCTGAATCGAGGCCCCGACCATGGCGGCGTTGGCGGCCAGAATCTCCATCCTGGCGTCGGCGTTACGAGAGTGGGTGTTCATGATGCCTCCGGCCAACTTCACCATCTTGCCAAGGTTGGATACCAGGACAACGTCCACCTTCAACTGACAGGCGTGGTCTAGCATGTCGCCGACGAAGTTGCTACATTTAATCGTGTAGTCGGAGTTGATTCCAGGGATGTTATCGCTGAAGTTCTTGCCGTAGTTGCCCGGGACAACCACGAGTGTGGTGCAACCCTCCGAGGCACGCATGTTAATTTCCGTCTTGATGGTGTCTATCAGAGCAGTCTCGCGCATGGGCTCCACGATGCCACTGGTTCCGAGGATGGATATCCCGCCCACGATTCCCAGGCGGGGGTTGAACGTCTTTTGAGCTATGGACTCCCCATCCGAGACGGATATCACCACTCTGAATCCCCCTCCGTAGCCGTTGTCAAGGGATACGTCCTCCAAAGCCTCCTTTATCATGCTCCTGGGGACCCTATTTATGGCCGCGTTCCCTAGGGGCTGATCCAATCCCTTCCTGGTGACCCTACCCACCCCGAACCCCCCGTCGATGGTGACGTCAGAGTCCGCTAAGGTAACATTGGAGTACACCAGAGTTCCGTTGGTGGCGTCGATGTCGTCCCCGCCATCTTTTCTAACGGCGCAACTGGCGCGCACCACGTCGAACGACAGGTCCTCCACAGGCAGTTCCAATGTTATGCCCTTGGGGGTGTGTATGGTTACGGTGTCGACCCTGCGCTAGGTCAGGAGGACCTCGGCGGCCGCCTTGGTCGCGGCCGCGGCGCATGTGCCAGTGGTGTAACCCCTCCTCAGCCGTTTATTGTTCACGTAGATGTAGAGTTCGGAATCATCCGTCATGGCGATCCACCAGGTCCCGGATAGGTCCAGGCATCGTTATAACATCGGTTGGATACATCCGCCAATTTATAATACTTGGGTACACATGGCACTGCCAGTCATAATGGGAGTTATCTGATATGGCGGGAAAGCTGTACGGCATCGGCGTGGGGCCCGGGGATACCGGCCTCCTGACGCTGAGGGCCATGGAGGTTCTTGAGGGATGCGGCGTCATCGCGTACCCCGTCAAGAAGTACGGGGAGGGTAGCGTCGCCCTCGACATCATCAAACCGGTCGTTGACATCTCCGAGAAGAGCATCGAGGAGTTTCTATTCAGCATGGACCCGGACGACTCCGTCAGGGAAAGGTGCCGCCAGGAGAACATGGATAAGATGTGCAGGCTCCTGGATAACGGCGAAGACATCGCCATGGTCACCCTCGGGGACGTCGGTGTGTACAGCACCTACATGTACATCGACAAGGAGATCAGGGAGAGGAACTACCAGACGGAGGTCATCCCCGGAATCCCGTCCTTTTGCCACGGCGCAGCTCTAGCGGGGATCCCGCTGATGATCGGCAACGAGGGCCTGGCCGTGGTGCCCGTGACCAAAGAGAACTCCAGGTTGCTTGAGAACGCCATAGACAACTTCGACAACATCGTCGTCATGAAGGCGTTCAAGGCTATTGACCTGATCACAGACATCATGAGGGCCAAGGGTATACCTCTGGCCAGGGCCACAGTGGTCAGCAATGTGGGCATGGACGGAGAGTATGTCGGGCCGATGCTGCAGGAGAAGGAGTACGGATACTTCACCACTGTGATAATCAAAAAGAAGGGGTGACAAGGACATGATCTCATTCATAGGAGCGGGTCCAGGAGACCCGGAGCTACTCACGCTCAAAGGGAAGAGACTTATCGACGAGGCCGACGTGATCATCTACGCTGGGTCCATCGTTAATCCGGAGGTCCTTGCCGGTCACAAGAAGGGTGCCAAGATCTACAACAGTGCCCTGATGGACCTGGACGAAATTATCGACGTTATGGAAAAGGCGGAGAAGGAGGAAAAAAAGTGCGTCCGCGTGCACACCGGGGACCCCGCCATCTACGGGGCCCACAGGGAACAGATGGACAGGCTGGACGAGCTCGGAATCACTTACGAGGTGATCCCGGGGGTATCGTCTTTCCTGGGCACCGCTGCCGTCCTCAACAAAGAGTACACCATGCCCGGTAAGAGCCAGACAGTGATCCTGACGAGAATGGAGGGCAGGACTCCCATGCCTCCGGGGGAAAAGCTCCTCGACCTGGCGAAGCACCACGCCTCCATGGTCATCTTCCTGTCCATCGGCTTCATGGACGAGATGGTCAGGCAGCTGGAGGATGGCGGATACGAGCCCACCACTCCCGTCGCGGTCGTGTATAAGGTGACGTGGCCCGATCAGAAGATCGTAACCGGAACCCTGGCCGACATCGCCCAGAAAGTCAAGGACGCTAACATCAAGAAGACGGCCCTCACTATGGTCGGGGACTTCCTCGGCGACGAGTACGAGCTGTCCAAACTTTACGACAAGCACTTCACCACCGAATTCCGTAAGGGAAGGGAGTGAATGTCCAAGGGAAGACTCCACGTGGTGGGTTTTGGCCCCGGAGGGCATGATCACATGACGTTTAAGGCCGCACAGGTCATCCAGAACGCCGATGTGGTCACCGGGTACACCATCTACGTCAACATGCTCAGGTCGATCTTTCCCGACAAGGAGTACAAGGCCACTGGTATGATGAAGGAGGTCGAGAGATGCCGCATGGCCATCGAGGACGCCTTGTCCGGGAAGGACGTGGCCATTGTGTCCAGCGGCGATTCCGGCATATACGGGATGGCCGGCATCATTTATCAGCTGGCTGACGAGATTAACGTGGACATCGAGATCGATATCGTGCCAGGCATGACGGCCGCATCCACCGCCGCCTCCCTCCTGGGGGCGCCGCTAATGCACGACATCTCGATCATCAGCCTCTCTGATTTGATGACGCCCATCGACTTAATAATGAAGAGGGTCGAGTGCGCCGGGGATGGCGACTTCGTGGTGTGCCTCTACAACCCCAAGAGCAAGACCAGGACAGATTACCTGGGCAACGCCCAGAGAATACTGCTTAAATACCGTTCCCCGGAGACCCCGGTCGGCATTGTTAAGAACGCCGGCAGGGAGGATGAGAACAAGCAGGTTACCACATTAGGAGACCTGGACAGGGCGGATGTGGACATGTTCTCCATCGTAATTGTGGGGAACTCGCAGACGTACGTGTCAAACGGGAGGATAATCACACCCAGAGGATACAGAATCGGAAGTGATTGACATGGCATTAGAATTCGTGAAACCAGAAGAGATCGAGAAACGCAGCATGCAGATCATTATGTCGGAGCTGAACGGTAGGACATGGCCGGAGCCACAGTTCTCCATCGTGAAGAGATGCATCCACACTTCCGCAGACTTCGACTACGCGGACAACCTCGCCTTTTCGGAGTACGCGGCGAACATCGGCGTGCAGGCTATCAGGAATGGTGCGGACATTGTCACCGACACTAAGATGGCAGCGGCCGGCATCAACAAGAAGAAGCTCGGTTCGTTCGGAGGAAAAGTCCACTGCTTTATCAACGACGTCGTCGTCGTCGTCGAAGCGAAGGAACGCGGATGCACCCGCGCTATGGTCTGCATGGAGCGCGGGGCGGAGATCGCAAGGAAGAAGCCAGTGATCTTCGCTATAGGGAACGCCCCCACCGCGCTGGTGAGGTTGGCGGAGCTCATCGACGCCGGAGAGGTCAAGCCAGCGCTGGTCATCGGGGCCCCAGTGGGATTCGTTAACGTGGTGGAATCCAAAGAGATGATCATGGAGTGTGGCGTGCCATTCATTGTCTCCAAGGGCAGGAAGGGCGGCTCCAACATCGCCGCCACCATCTGCAACTCCATGATATACTACAAGGGCTGAGAGCGCTTCCAATCGTATGTTGTGAAACCCTTTACCGCCTCCATCGGGACGGACAATCCTGTCTATTTCTCGACTATCCAGATTCGCCGACATCTTCATTCTCATTACTTAAAAATATATCATATATATGGTATATATAAATAGAAACTTGAATTGAGTCAGTCTAAAAGAAATAATAAGAGGTGAAATTAACATCTTAAACAATGTTGAGCCATGTTTCGGAACTTCAAGAACCAAAATCGGAACTATTTCCAGGTTCTAAATCCTCTATATTTTCAGGATTGAAACTTAAATAACCAGAATTGAATTGATTTATGGTATATGAGTCCTGCGACATATAAGGCGTTCGTCTAATTTAGGAGTGAGAATATTTTGAAAAAGTGCGGCATCATCAAAAATGTGAACTTCAGGATGTGTACCAATCTCACACAATCGTACCATGGTAAATAATGGTCTGATAAAAAATAATATGTGGAATAATGCATACATGTTCCCCATGACAATAACTCACAAAGGAGCAGTGTTGAAAGAGTCCGATAAGACGAGGATTGGCAAGATGATGCCGTTGCTGAACGAGTATCAGCGTAAAGCGT
>CAZXOR010000096.1:0-4863 GCA_964642395.1 uncultured Methanomassiliicoccales archaeon
GAGGCTCATGACCATAAGATCTGATATCGGGTGACACTCCCATATCCCAGTTTCTTGTAGTACAGACCGAGTAACGCTTTACGATGACACTCGTTCAGCAACGGCATCATCTTGCCAATCATTGTCTTGTCGGACTCATCCAATACCACTTCCCTGTGGGTTATTGTTACGGAGAGTATGTATGCATTATTTCACATATTATTTTTTATCAGATCTTAAGTTTCTGCACTCACTTTTTTAACCCTAAATCATATAGAACCATGCTTTTAAAATAGTCCGTTATTCACGGCATCATGAGGCTGGCTTCGCTATACTCCGGCGGAAAGGACTCCTCGTTCGCGCTTTACCTCGCGGAGCAAATGGGCCACGACGTGCCCTACATCGTCAACGTCGTGCCAGAGGACGAGGCCTCCTGGATCTTCCACACCCCTAACTTGGGCGTTGTTTCGCTGATGGCCGAGTCCATGGGGAGGAAGCTCGTCACGGCGCCCAGCACCGGGACGGAGGAGGACGACATGGAGGGTCTCGCCAAGGCACTGGAGGGCCTGGATGTAGAGGGCGTGATCACAGGTGCAGTCTGGTCGGACTACTAGTGGGACCGCATGAACCTCGTTTGCGGGGATCTGGGGCTGAAGGTCATTACGCCTCTATGGAGGAAAGACCAGGACATGCTCATGGACCAGTTTCTGGACTCAGGCATCAGAGCGATCGTGGTCGGATGCTACGCGGAGGGCCTGTACGAGTCCTGGCTCGGCAGGTTGATCGACACAGAGGCTGTGGAGGAGTTGAGGGCGCTCCGTTCGCGGTACGGCATCAGCATAATGGGGGAGGGCGGTGAATACGAATCACTCACCCTTGATTCCCCGATGCACTCCATGGCGCTAGGGATAAGCGGTTTCGAGAAGGAGTGGAAGAAGGGTGCGGGAACCCTCAGAGTGACGTCCGCAGAGCTCCTTCCAAGACCCTCGACCTGAACCTTCTAAGCCTCATCGCGTTGGTGACCACCGATATCGACGAGCAGGACATGGCCAAAGCCGAGATCATCGGCATTTAGTCCACCAGCCCGTCGTATCCTAGCAGCACCGGCAGCTCTGTGGCCATCAGGATGCACATGGCGTTGTAGAAGAACACGAAGAACAAGTTCTCTTTAACGTTCTTCAATGTTGCCCTTCCGATCTCCAGCGCCGCGGGGACGCTGCGGAGGTCGTCGTTCATCATCACAATGTCGGCGAATTCGATCGTTATGTCCGTCTCCGTTCTGACAACAATCCCCACGTCGGCTTGTGTCAGCGTGAGGGCGTCGTTGATGCCGTCCCCGATCATTGCCACGTGGGCCTGGGCGACCTGAAGGTCTCTGAAAATCTCCAGCTTGTCATCGGGCTTCGTCTCGGCGTAGACCTCGTCTATGTCCAGTTCGGACGTAATATGCTCCGCCGTATCCCTTCTGTCTCAGGTGACCATCATCACCCTCAGCCCGTTGAACTTCATGGTGGCTATGGCGGATAGGTTCTCCTCGCGGATAGGGTCGGATATAGTGACCGTCGCAGTATATCTCCCGTCAATGACGGCCAGGATGCAGGTCATCTCAGAGGATGCGGCAGAATCGACGTCCTCGGGGACTTCCGTGCTCTCCTCGATCAGGAAGTGGGTGCTTCCGACGAGCACCCTGCGCCCGTCCACCTCACATCTGGCCTCTCCACTGGTGACGCTCTCGAACCCGGTGTGATCCGGTATGTGGATGGCGTCCCTAGCGTACTTAATGACCGCCTCGGCCAGCGGATGCTGGAGTCCGTTTTCGCTGCTGCGATCACCCTGAGGACGAAGGGGTCGGACACGGAGTGCATCTCCGGATGCTCCGCTGTACACGTTCCCGTCTTGTCCAGGACGACGGTATCGATCTTCGCCGCGGCTCAGCGAGGACGCGGTCTTGAACAGTATCCCGTGCTTGGAGCCATTCCCCGTGCCCACCACGATGGTCATCGACGTCGCCAGGCCCATGACGAAGGAGCAGAATATGACCAGTACATAAATCGCGATGGTCAACGCGAACTAGATGTCACACCCGACGGTAAGCCATCTGAGACACACCTCCACAACTATGATGATGACCATCGAGATGAAAACAGCGGCCACGCGGTCTGCGATGTCGGCCACCGGGGCCTTTGTCCTCTGGGCCATCTCCATCATGCAGGCGATCTGTAACAAAACGGTGTCTTCCCAGGTCTTCTCGATCCTCGCCTTCAGGCTGCCGAACCCGTTGACTGTCGCGTCGTAGAGGGTGTCTTCGGGACTCTTGTCCATGAGGATGCTCTTGCCGATCAACATCGACTCGTTCACTAAGGACTCTTTGAACACCACGGTGACATCCGACGGAGCCTTCTCCCCGGACCTGATCAGTACAATGTCTCTGACGGCCAACTCGGATATGGGCACGGTGTGCTCCACACCATCTATGATGATTGTGGTTTCGTCCGGAGCTATGGATAGGAGCTTCCTAAGAGAGTTGTTGGTGTAGAGCTTAGACCTGGTTTTAACGTACTTCCCGATGCTAATCAGTGTAATGATCATCCCCACCGAGTTAAAGTTTAGCGAGTGCATGGCGGAGGTGTCCCTGGTGTAGACCAGGTATATGTTGTACAACCCCAGCGCCAGGGACACCAGGGAGCATGGTTGGGTTCTTAGTGAACAGCGTGGGGATGCTCTTTTTGTAGAACCTCTACCCGTCATATATTATCTGAAAGCACAGGATCAGCTGGACCAGGCAGAACGGCAGAGGGTCCAAAGAGATCTCCAGACCCACCATGTGGCCCATGACGATAACGTTCAGGACCACTGCGAAAATTATGGAGATTCACAGGTCCCTGCATTGGACGTTCAGCGTCCTCGGTTCCTGTTCCACGGTTTTGCTGCGATTATCGCTAATGATCTGGTAGCTGCCCCACGTCCGCTAGCTGCTCCTCGGTCACCATAGACTCGTTGAAGACTACCATCGTGATATTGTTCCCGATGTTCGCCAGGACAGACCGGTCGCCCTTGACAGCCTCGAGCATGCTCTCTACGCGGCCGACGCAGGCCACACAGATCATTCCACCGACGCGTATTATCTCGGTCTTCATGAAAACAAGACCGTGCTTCATAGATGCCCTTAACCTTGGCGTCTATGACGGTCTTAATGAAGGCGTCGTTGGTGGCGTCGTCGTGCTCCAAGGTGGTGGGACCCTCCTTTAAGTTAACGTCAATGGACCTGACCTTGTCGATCTTCTCCAGCGATTTTTTGACGAACTTCACGCAACCCTCGCACATCACCCCTTCTATCTTCAGCATTGTCTTTGCTATTAGCTCTCTCCTTCAAGATTAAGCATATCTGACGAACTCGTCTAGCGGAATGCGGATACCGTGGTTCTTCGAGGTCTGGTCGTCCTTGTATCCGACGGCCAGGATGTTAACAGGGACTATCTCGTCCCCGAGCCCGAAGTTCCTCCTGATAACATCTGGCTTGAACATGCAAATCCAAAGGGTTCCGAGGCCCATATCGGTGGCCTCGTACATCATCTGGGTGGTGACGATCGAGGCATCGATGTAGGTGGTCTTCATACCGTCGTAATTGCGGGTCCAGACCTTGGTGGTGTCGGTACAAACTATGAACGCTAGGGGAGCGTCGTAGATATGCCCAGCCTCTTCCACCTTCACCAGACCCTCCTTAGATGTGACCGCGATGACGCGGACGGGCTGGTCGTTCCTCGCAGTGGGTGACAGACGGCCGGCTTCAAGGATGGATCTGATCTTGTCGTTCTCCACGGGGTCAGTTTTGTACTTGCGGGAAGAGTATCTCCTCTTGACGAGTTCGTTGAAATCCATATCAATCACCTTCTAGGTCAGCCTTTAGGTCAGCCTAATGACCATATGTCTATTTCTAGCTGAGCCGTGGGCGACCAGACCTTTCACATCCGTTTGGGCAGTCCCGTCTTGTACTTGATTCTTGAAACGATGTATCAGCATTTATGGATAGTACAATGTAAAATAGCATACACTATCCAAAAGTATACCAAAGCATGAATTGCGACATGGTCCAGTCCGAGGTGGCCTGTCCCGTGAGGGCGGCCGCCCGCCTACTGAGTGGAAAGTACAAGTCGGTGATCCTGTGGATTCCGAAGAACGGGTCCAAGAGGTTCAACAAGGTCCATATCCTGGTTTTGAAGACTACTAGGAAGATGATAACGAAGCAGCTGAGGGAGTGGAGGCGGACGGGCTAGTTGCGTGCACGGTGTATTTGGTAGTGCTACCCAAGACAGAGTGCACCCTGATGGGACTTTGGCAGAAGCGCCATGTCACTGATAATCTAAATGACCCGATGGGGCGCAGTGTATTTGGGCCGCCAAAAGATAGACTTGTCCGAAGCCGTAAAGGAGGCCTGTGAGCTTGATGATTGACGATACTTCGTTGATCCGCACGCTATCGCTCATCGGGGGAAGTACAAAACCACATCATCTGGAGGCTACAAAACGGTTCCATGAGATTCAGGGAGCTCCACCTTTTTCAACGGGGTGATAACCCACATCCTGAGCCGCCAGCTGAGGGAGTGGAGGCGGACGGGCTGATCAAGAGAAAGTGGTAAATGAGATTCTGCCGTGGGTAGAGCACTTCCTAACATCTGTCGGCATATCCATGATCTTGGTTATCAAGGTCATGGACGAATGGGATGCCGCCTACCAAGAGATGGAGCAGGAGAAGGCCGAAAGGGCCTCATCCTTTGGGTTCCGGTAACATCTTGCTTCAGGCGGATCTCGGAAACCCGATTATCACGTTGTTTGTGATTTCAGCGACAGAGTCAGTTTCCGACCACTCATTGAAAATGCCTTGTTT
>CAZXOR010000097.1:0-4857 GCA_964642395.1 uncultured Methanomassiliicoccales archaeon
TCCCGCCTATGGCTGTGGAAGTACGAGCTCCAGAAATTGACCGATTCACCGGCCTTACGTTTCACGTGAAACACTACCAGCCCGAGATGTCGAATTGGAACAAGATCGAAAATAGGATGTTCTCATTATCAGAATGAATTGAATGCGGAGCCGAGCGCCCAGTCAAACGACTTAAGGTACCTTATTGGGAGCGTTCCTCGCCGTCTTCACCATCGTTCGCTTTTCTTTTTGCGGTTGGTCGTGTGTCATGTCGTATATCATGAAGATGTACGTGAAGGAGAAGGATATTATAGCCACCACGAGCCCGGCTATCAAAAGGAGTATGCCGACCATCTGCTGGTCCAGGGCATAGACCCCCACGCCGAAGAACATTATCGTGGCTCCCACGAAGAAGACCATACGACAGAGGCGCCTGAACTTCGCGATCTTCATCAGATCACCCTGTCGCCAGCGGTGCCTGAGGCGCTATCGCTCCACACCTCGAAGGTCTCGAAGGTCCACACGGCCACGGCGGCCATGTCAAACCTTTCGAGATAGACACCCATCCTGTCGAAAACGGGGCACTAGTTGAACATGTCCTTCACGATCGCCTTTATAGAGTGAGTGCTCTTGCCTTTCCAGACCAGGAACTTGATGCAGAGGTCGTTGCGTATGTACTCCGACGTCATGTGCATGAAAACCTCGCCGACGACGATATTATCTGGCTCCACCAGGTCGAGGCTGCCGTAGACTATGGCGTGCAGCTCCCCGGAGGGAGAGACGGTGGTCAGCACCTTCGATGTTTCTGGGTGCCTGATCATCTTAACTGCGGGGTCGATTAGAGTGACTATGCGGATAGTTTCAGTCGGTTTCTTTCTTCTTGAGGTTGAAGATTCCAAGGATGATCAGATAGATCGCCCCGACGACGACTGTGTATACGTAAGGTTCAATGAACTCGAGCATGCACTCCGCATACGACTTTGTTTAGATTAAGGTTTGGTCCAGTCCGGGAGAAGCTGTCCCTCTACATGATCCAGAGTTGAAACGCGAATGATCAGAAATCGAATCGGATTGGCGATCAGAAGGCAAATCCGGCGACCTACACGGCATTCGTCTAACAAACGATGACTGGGGAATGTTCAGTATCCCAGAATCCAGCGTTGTATTCCTACAACAATTCTGATTCGCTTGGTTCAGTCTCGGCACCCGCACCCACTTTTCCACCTTCAATCATATAGAACAGAAACCACCGGGGATCAATCAGGACAATTCTCGAATAGGTCTAGAGCGAGAGTCACTGGGGTAGGCAACGTTCGAGCAGACCGGGCGGAAGTACTGGACCATAAGCTCCAGCTTCCCGTTTTTGAAGCATGGTACAGCGGAGCAGTCACACTTGACCCCAGTACCCTGGATGATCCTGCGCTTGATGTTGTTAGCGAGGCTCCCGATGTTGGTGACGTTCGCCACGCAGTCGGAGCACGAGGTCGTATTACCGAAGAGTTCGTAGCACTTCATAGCGATGACCTCATCGACAGATTTCCCAAAGGCTTTCTCCCCGGCCCTATTCATCCAGATGATGGTGTGGGCAGAGTCGTGGATTATGATGGTGTCGTCTATCACATCCATGATCATGTTCATGATCTTCTCTGTGTAGATCTCCGACTGTTTCCTTTTTCATCCCTTCTTAGAAATCTGATTTCAAGCGTATAAAGCAGAGCTGAAGACTGCTGCCGAATGTACAACCGTTACACTCGTGCCCCGGAGGGAAAGGTTCAGATTGCATCATTCCTTCTACGAATTCAGTAGAAAAACCAATTAAATTCTAAAGAAATTGAAGTAAAAGGATTAGCAATCGGATTAAGGACCTCCAATATTTTTATATCGCAACATAATTCAGTGGTTCCAATGTGCTACGACGTGGTAATTGTAGGAGCTGGCTGCGCGGGCCTCACCGCCGGGATATACGCCAGGTCGAAGATGATGAAGACACTTATCCTGGATTCTGGACGCGTAGGTGGGCAACTCGTAAGCCTGTACCCCGAGAAAGGCATCCACAACTACCCCGGATTCGAGACCATCCAGGCCAGGAAGCTCTCGGATAAGCTCTACGCCCAGGCTGAGTCCGTGGAGTGCGAGATAAAGGAGTATGAGAGAGTCGACACCATCGTGAACGAGGATGGCGAGCTTATCGTCAATACCGACAAGGGCACCTACCACGCCAAGTCTGTGATCATCGCCATCGGGATGGGCAGCTTCAAACCCAAGAAGATGGGATGCCCCGGGGAGGACGAGCTCTTTGACAAAGGGGTTACCTACATCCTCCCGCCAAAGGAAGAGATCGTCGGCAAAAAGGTCACAATGTTCGGGGGCGGCAACAGCGCCATCGACATGGCCCTCATCGCGGACTCCGTCACGGACACAACAATCGTTCACAGGAGGCCCGACTTCAGAGCCGATGAGTCCACCGTCCAAAGTCTAAATAACAGCAACATCAGGAAGGTCATGAACGCCAACCTGGTATCCGTCAACGGCACCGACAGGGTTGAGTCCGTCACTGTTTCCCAGGACGGCAAGTAGTTCGATATTCCCACCGACCTGGCCGTCATCAACATCGGCATCTCCGCCGATCTGGACGACCTCAAGAAGTGGGGCATAGAGCTGACATCCGACGACCACGTCAAAGTCGACTTTGACATGTCCACCAGTCGCCCCGGCGTGTTCGCGTGTGGCGATGCAGTCAGCTACCCAGGCAAGTTCAAGCAAATCACGACAGCTATGGGAGAGGCCACCACGGCGGTACTCATGGCGTACAAGTTCGTGAAAAAGCCCTACTGGGCCTAAGCTAGGGCCTAGGTCCGGGTTATGTTTCTAAGAAGGAGACCAACGCCTCCGTTTTAATCCCTCGGAGGGGTCAGAGGAGATCGCCCCTGTGGGCACTCGTCTATACAGACGCCGCACTCGACGCATTTGAATGAGTCGATGACATTTATGTCCTAGATGGTTATGGCATCCGAGGGGCATGCGTCAGCGCAGACGACACAGAGACTGAAACCATAATGAGCATTTCTCACACTTGTAGTCAACTAGAACCAGTCCAGATTTAACTGTTTCTAACAACCATTTAGTTTGTTAGCGCCATACACACGCCTCATGGAGGATTTTCGTAGCTTCTCGTTCGAGGGGCTCCTGGTAGACAGATGCGGTCCCCGTTTCGGTTACGTCATGGTGGTGGACGGCAAGGTTGTGGAGTCGGGCGAGGGTGGGTGCCCCGAGAGGCCCAATATCAGAGGCGTGGCACTATGCGACGTGGTCAACGGCCACACCCACTGCGCGGACTATGGGCTCAGGGTCCCGAGGGACATGTCCCTGGAGGAGCTGGTGGCACCCCCAGACGGCTTTAAGCACAGGTACCTCAGGAAGGCTTCCGAGGAGGAGATCGCGGAGAGCATGCGCAAATTCTCTGCTGACTCTAGAAGGTCTGGAGCGGAGACGTTCGCAGATTTCAGAGAGAGTGGCGGTGCCGGGTGCAGGCTGTTGAGGTTCAACGCCCCGGACGCCTTCATACTCGGCCGTCCGATATCCCCGGAGTTCGACTCCAATGAGATCGACGACATCCTTGACGTGGCCGACGGCATCGGCATATCTAGCGTGTCGGATATAGACCACGGGTACATCGAGGCCATGGCGGACGCCGTGCGCAGCAGGAGGAAGGCCCTCGCCATGCACGTTAGCGAGAGGGTCAGGGAAGACATCGATCTCGTCCTTTCCCTGGATCCGGCGTTCGTGGTGCACATGTGCGAGGCCACCGACGGCGACATAGCCAAATGCGCTGAGGCGGATGTGCCGATCGTGGTCTGCCCCACATCCAACGCCTACTTCGGCAAGGTCCCGCCCATAGTCAGGGCCCAGAGGCTTGGGGCGGACCTGGCCATCGGCACGGACAACGGAATGATCCGTTCTCCCGACATCCTCGCCGAGGCTGCCGTCTTCATGGATGTGACGGAATGTCAGGGAGGAGACCCTTCGGGAGCCCTGGGCGCTCTTACGGAGCTGGCGGGGAAGATATTAAATCGCGCTAGAAGGATATAGGCGCCGTTCGGAACGGGCGGTCTTACAATTGTTCCCCAAGTGGGAACTGACCTCGCCGGATCTATCCGCGGTCACCACGGGACCATCCGTGTCGATTAAATCATGTGAGGTTGTGAAAATGAGTTTTGAAAAGATCCTAGTACCTACTGATGGTAGTGAATACACCAAGGCTGCCGTCAGAAAGGCCATGGAGCTGGCCAAGTTGTCGGGCGGGAAGGTCACAGCTCTGTACGTTCTCGACTAGACCATTCTGACCAACATGCCCATGGACACTGCCGTCATGAACGTTTACAACACCCTCGAGAAGGAGGGCAAGAACGCCGTCGACTTCGTCCGCGACCTGGGCACCGAGGAGGATGTCGAGGTCGATGTCTCCGTTAAGGAGGGGACCCCGGTCAAGGTCATCATTGACGAGTCCGCCAATTACGACATTATTGTTATGGGAACCCTCGGAAGGACCGGGATGTCCAAGCTCCTCATGGGAAGCGTCGCTGAGAGGGTCGTCAGAGCTTCTCAGTGCCCAGTCATGGTCGTCAGAGCGATGGAGGCCAATTGAAAGGCAGGGAGAACAGATGAATGGGACAGTAGCAGACGTCATGACCCCTGCCCCCATAGTAGCCGAGGTTCCGGGAAGCCGCAGCGACGCCATTAACATCATGGTCAGGAATGGGCTCACCGGACTCCCCGTTATCCGCTCGTCGGACGGCAAGCTAATGGGCGTCGTCTCCAGGAGGGACGTCTTCAGGAAGTTCGACGAGGATCAGCTCTCCCTCATAATGAAGAAGGGCT
>CAZXOR010000098.1:0-4846 GCA_964642395.1 uncultured Methanomassiliicoccales archaeon
ATCCGCGAATGTAGACCGCCCCTGGGGCGGCGAAGAGGAACCCGAAGATGGACGTTACGAGGGTGAGCACCAACCCTGCCGGGTACATACGGTACTCTGACCACATCCCGTATTTCTGGGCAGTGAACTTGTGGCCGAACTCGTGCAGCAGAAACGAAACCAGGACCAGGACGAAACAGATGATAAAGAGTACCGCCCACGCGCAGGTGTTGCTGTAGCTGCTAATGAAGTAAGAGGATGATGCCAGTTCGCGTTGGAGGACCACGAAAGCGATGGTCAAGACAATCATAGACACCGTGATGTCGATAAGCTCCTGATGGCTGAACCTATTCCTCCCGTAGATCGGGTTGACGTGTATCTCGTACCCGTCCCCGTACGTGTCTTCTTGCATATGACCGGTGAAGATGTCATCTCTTATAAACATGAACCAAAATCCTTTGGCGATGGTACAGAACATCGCCCACGGGAAAGAGGTCTGCAGATGGTGCGACGGCTGTGGCACCTTGCTTCTCGGTGAGCTCTGCTCGGCCTGCGGCTCGGCCGGGAGGGAATTCAAGATAAACAGCCCCGGGGACGTGCGCCCGTGCATGGGGGACAGCATAGAGCTGGTCCTCGGCCTTTTCAGAGAGGCCTTCGGTACCGATGCGCCACTCAGGGGGAGGTCGATCTGGCTCAATAAGGTCCCGGGGGAGGACCGCACCGACGAGATTATCGCGGACGGATCCGTCCTAGGAGTGATGAGGTTTGATCTTAGGCTGGACCGCATGGTCCTAGAACTGAGGCAGCCGGGGGCAGATATGTTCTATTAGTGCGTGACTAAGAACGTCGTATGGTTCTGGGGGATGTCTGGCCACATCAAAGGAAAGATCGTCCCGGGGGAGAACCTGAACGATATCGTCGGCGAGTTCTCGAAGGGCGACCCACTGATTGTAAGGAAGGGCCAGAGAGTCGGCCCGGCTGTGGCACTAGAGGATTCCAGGGGCATGCGTTCCTCCAACAGGGCGCTAAGGATCCGCGACTTTGACCAGCCCGCGCCGGAACATAAGATCCCGAAGGCAGACTTGGACACCTTTGTGTCTTGCAACCGCGGCCACCTTAGGCGCATACAGCGCAGAGCCGTAAGGGAGATTAGGGCCTTCTTGGAGGAGAGGAATAGGAAGGGCCTTCCGGTCACCGTCTCCTTCTCCGGCGGGAAGGACTCCCTGGCGGCTTACGGGCTTGTATCCCAAGCTTCGGACTCCGTGGAGCTAATGTACATCGACACCGGATTGGAATTTCCCGAGACGACGGAATACGTCAAGTCCTTCGCGGAGAGGCACGGGAACAGGCTCCATATTGCGTCAGGAGGGAATGGGTTCTGGGAAAATGTGGACGTGTTCGGTCCCCCTGCCAAGGACTTCCGGTGGTGCTGCAAGGTCTGCAAGCTCGGACCCATTACCGATCTGATTAACTCCGATTTTCCGAACGGGACTGTCACCGTTGAGGGGAACAGGTGGTTGGAGTCCTACGCGCGCTCTGGGATAGGGTTCGTGACCAGGAACCCGTTCGTCCCCAACCAGGTCAACCTGAACCCCATCCGCTCCTGGACTGCAGCGGAGGTTTGGCTGTATATCTTGTCCCATGACCTGGAGTACAACCCCCTGTACGACAGGGACTTCGAGAGGATCGGGTGTTACCTGTGCCCTTCATGCTTGTCCAGCGAGTGGAAGAACACAGGCAGGATCCATCCAGAACTATACTCTAGCTGGAAAGGCTGGCTCCACGCGTACGCAGAGTCCCACGGGCTCCCTAGCGAGTACGTGGACTCCGGGTTCTGGAGGTGGAAGGTTCTCTCGCCGAAGATGGTTCAGCTGTCTGAGGAGATGCACCTGGACCTGAGGCCCAGGGTTACCCAGGGCCCGTCGATGAGGATCATGAAAAAGGCCTCCTCCTGCGCCGCCGGGGGGTACTCCATGGAGGCTGTGGTCACTGTCCAACGGGTCAGGGACTTCTCCTACGTGGCCGACGCCCTGCGGACGATGGGCGACGTGATCTACGACAGAGAGTACGAGATCGCCCTGCTAAGGCTGCCGATCGGGAGGGGCAGACTGTTCGGGGGCGGGCAGATTTCAGTGAACTCCCCGGACGAAGCCAACGTCAGGAAGATCTTCGAGCATGCGGTGAAGGCACTGATCCGCGCCCAGATGTGCACCTCCTGCGGCATATGCGAAAAGGGCTGCCCCAGGCACGCAATAACGATGTCTGGCGGTATGAGGGTGGATTCCGATAGATGCACCTCCTGCGGAAGGTGCGAGAGATCCTGCATGGTGGTCCACTATTATGACAAGCTGATGTCCGTGACTCCTATCGTATCGTTACACAAGGGTTAATATAGTATTAAGCATCCCAACACCATGGATCTGATATTCGGCCTGGCTATGGTTATTGGTATAGGCCCAACGCTCATCCTCATATACCTCGGCGTATGGAACTATACCTACCCAAAGGTTGAGCAGCCGTTCTTCAGCGACCCTACATTTTTCATGTTGCTTGTGGTCGGCATGATCGCTGGCTCGATGCTGTTCTTCGCCTTCTACATCATGGTGTTCGCCAGCAACGTTGTGTACATGGCGATACTGGCGATCATAGAAGTATTGGTGATGGTCGTGGTCATGAACCTCAGGAGGTTCAGGGGGAAATCAGATTCCGTGTTCTACGGCTACGCGCTCGGTCTCGGGATATCCTGCGGGCTTACGACCGGCATCGTGTTCCTGGTCTCCGGAGTCATTTCCGATGCTGACGGGTCGATCATGGACCCCTCAATCTTGGTCTTCATCTTCCTGTCCGTCTCCATGTCCTTGATGCTCGGGTCCTGCGGCACCACCGTGGGCGAGGGCATCGCTAGGCACAGGATGATGGAGTTCGCCTTCCAGGCGATGATCCCGCTGATAATCGACAACATCCTGATGACCTTTGTCATCCGCGGTGTGAGTGACGAGGGAAGCGTAATCTTGTACTACGTTTGCGTTGTGGCAACGCTAGTGTTTTCAGCCAGTATGTACTATCGTACCATGTGTCTCCGTTTGCCGCAGATCATGAAAGGAGTCCTCAAGATGGAGGGCAAGAAGCGCGACGACATCCCGAGGTCGCGCTGAAGATATCACGCTCTGTAGACACCGATCCTGACCTCGAATATGATGCAGCGGTCAAGCATGGCTGCAACCATCTTCTCCGCACGGTCGCCGGCAACCTCTCGAACGTCGTCCAGGGTGAACGTCCCCTTTATGGCGGTGAGGCCCTCCGCCAGTATGACCATCTTCTCCTCCAAATTAGAGCAGTGCTCGTACCTGTAAACCATTGTGGAGTAGGGCTCGGCCTCGGCTATCCTCCGCCTCTTCTTGGCATCCGGGGGAATATACCCAGTGGTCTGTACTAGAGCTTCGCGGACCGCGTCCTGATCGGTGGATTCGAAGTAGTACGCTAGATCCCTGGTCTTTTGTACGTACCCGCAGTACGGGCACTCGGACTTAGACTTCGACTTGTCCACTATCCTAGGCCTCCTGCAGACCCAGCACTGCGTCAGTCTGTACATTAGCGGTACTCCGTGAAGACCAGGGCCGCAACGCAGCAGCCGTAGTGATCCACCGGGATGTCCAGTTCCTCGGTAACGAACATGATCTCGCCGAACTCCACATCGCGGATCCTGGACATCTCGTTTATCTTCCACGTCAAGTTTTTCCTGAGTAACTCGGCGGAGCCGCGCATGTGATCCTCTGCCACATATCCGCCCTTGCCGTCCATCCTGTAGGCGTAGGCGATCCCGGCGGAGATGGTCTCCCCCTCCGTCCCCCTCATCTGTGCCAGTATGCAATGGGTGACCGCACCCATGGGCATCTTGCAGTACCCAGTGCACTCGGCGCCCTCGGGGATGACCGAGGAGACGGACACCAGGTTCTGCTCACCTATGCCCGCGGATATGAGCGCTCTATCGAAGGCGTTAAGATCCGAAACCATGCTGACCGCTGAGTTGTGGGTGATGAAGAATTTGGACGGCACGAGTTCCAAGGGTACCCATCCTGCTTAATTTATATAGTAGGCCTTTGAAGGTGTGCACGGGCCAGGCACGAGTGCGCGACGACCGTCCCGGTCATCCGTAGAGCTGGGCGGCCAGTTCCTCCTCCTTCCTTTCGATGGCCTGCTACTCGGACTCCATCTTCTTCCTTATTTCGTCCGCCTCCCTTTGCAAGGGCTTGGTGCTAAGCCTCAGGCCGGGGACTATGGCCGATATTGCCGGAATCAGCGTGGCCGCGGAGCCCGGGTCCGGAAAATTCGGATTGGCTGGGGTCATTAGTGTCGTGACCCCCATGCCCCAGGAAGGCGCGTCGTACATCATTATCCCCGTGACCCCTCTGACCATGCCGCCGTCCATCTGCCTGAACTTACTTTTCCTAGCCATCCTCTCTGCGCCAGGCCCTACGCCGCAGACGACAGCTTCCTCGTCTTCGCTAGCGCGGGCGGTGCCCTCCAGGCACACGATGCCCCGGCATCCGGCATACTTCAGATATGAGAGCATTGCCTGGACGATTTCGTAGCAGTCCTCTGGCTTGGGGGCGTATTCGGAGATGCCCACGATGAGGTCCCTCCCTGTCTTGGTGGTGTGCTTTCTGCCGAAGAACCTCACCGGCGGGTAGGCGACACCCTTGTGGATGAGGCAATACGGGGGCATCGACGGAGACGACAGTCCTGCAACGGCCTCCATGTCCAGCTGACCCACCATGTAGTTGGCCGCGATGGAACTGACCAGACCCACACTTGGAAAGCCGATCACCGCCACAGGGTCCTCCAGGATCATGTCGCTGTACCTTAC
>CAZXOR010000099.1:0-4775 GCA_964642395.1 uncultured Methanomassiliicoccales archaeon
TACTTCATGGCCGTCTCCTTGGCGCGCCTAAGCTTGGCCTTGTTGTCGGCGTAGATGGTGAACAGCTTCTCGCCGGCCTTCACCCTCTGACCCTTCTTAAGGTATATCATTAGGCCGGCGCCCTTGTCATTGGGCGCCCCCGCGGCCTTGGCGATGGCCACCACGTCTTTATTGTTAATCGAGTAGATGTACCCAGATTTGGTGGCGATGACGTCCTCCGAGTACTGGCCGGGGACCAGGTCCTCGGACCTCAGGTTTGGGTCTCCCCCTTGGGCGACCACGATCTCCAGGAACTTCCCGTAGGCGACTCCGGACTCCAAAATCTCCCTAGCCCTAGCGGCCCCGTTGGGTATACCCGCCGTATCCAGAATTATCCCGGCGCAGTCGCAGGCCTTCTCGACGACGCTGGCGGGGTGCTTGTTGCCCTCCAGGATCCTGATGCACTCTCTAGCCTCCAAATTCGGTCCGACTGCGTTCCCGACCGGCTGGTCGGCATACGTGATAGCGCACTCTACGTATATGCCGAGCTTCTCACCCAAGTCCATGAGGTCACGGGCATAGGCCCTGGCTTCCTCGATGGTGGGCACCTTGGTACCGACGCCGGTGGGGATGTCTACTAGCAGGTGAGTGGCACTGACCGCCACCTTCTTGCTCATGATTGATGCAAGCATCTGCGCCCTGGGGTTGATACCCAAGGGGTGTTCCACCTTGATCACCATGTCGTCTACCGGGGCCAAGTTCATGGATCCTCCCCATGCAAACACCCCGCCAATCTCCTCGGAGATTCTCTTCAGCTGATCGACGTCCAGTTCCACGTTGCAAAACGTCTCTACGAAGTCTGAGGTCCCGCAGGCACTGCTGATCGCCCTCGACGAGAGCTTTGGGATCATTATCCCGGCGGCTGCAACTATGGAGACCACGATAGGCGTGATCTTGTTGCCTGGCACACCCCCCAGACTGTGGAAGTCAAACACGGGTTGCCTCTCGAACTTGATGATGTCGCCGGTGTAGGCCATCGCCCTGGTGAAATCGGCGATCTCCTCGATGTCCATACCGTTGATGTGAAGAGCGGTCAGCCAGGCTGAGATTTCGATCTTAGACAGCTTGTTATGAAGGATGTCCTCCACTATTGTCTCGATCTCCTCCTTGGACAGCTTCTCTTTGTCCATCTTCCTCTGGATGGACCTGACGGCGTTGGGCTTCTGACAGTAGACCACGTTGACCTCCTCCCCATCACCGACCCCGCACCTCTCTACTATGGCCGCGGGCATCATTACGACGCCCCTCTCGACCAGGGTGTCGGAGCGTGTGACCAGGGCCACGGAAGATCTCGCCCCGGTGATGGTGACACGGTCGTTCTCCTTGACACCAATCTCGTTGCAGTCGTCGTCGTGTAGCAGGACGGTCGGCTCAGACACGTCTATGTCGTACAGCTTTGATTTCAGCTTCATCTGGATCTCCACTCCTCTAGTGCAGTGGCGAGCTCCCTGTGGTCCTTCGCGTACTCTTCAACGGATATTCCCAAGAACGTCGCATCGACGGCCTGGCTCATGCCCATGCCCCCTGCGTGGACTCCCCATAGGTATCCGACGATGCCTCTACCGGTCTGGATCTAAACATTGGTCCCGGCGAGCCTTACAATATCAGCCATCAGTCCGGAGTAGATACCACCGGAGCAAACAGGCATGACTGCCTTGTACGGGACATCGATGCCGAGGCACGCCCTCAGATTGTCGTCCTCTGTCATCCCGCTGATCATCTTGCCGATACTGATGATGCCGATGTAGAGCGCGTCCAATTCCACCATCCTGACCAGCTTAATCAGGAGCAGTGTAGCAATGCCGTGGCACGGATCCTCAGTGAACGCACCGTGCATGGTCCTGTGGACGTAGATGGACACCTTAATGGAGGGGTTCTCGGCCAGTGCCTGGATGACCCAGAATCCGCATGTTATGACGTCGACCATGATCTCCCTGATGCCCCAGGACTAGACCTTCTCGGCCAGCTTCACGATCCTGTCACTGCAGGTACTGACATTGATGGCGTGCATTATCAAGTGCCCCTAGGACTCTAGCCTGTCCAAGGTTTCTGTGACTCTCACCGTCCTGTCCTCGATCGAGCAGAACCTCTGGTCCACCAGGGTCTTGTCGTCCTTGGAGTTGGTGAGCCCTTCGACGCCGGTCTCATAGACATACTCTGCAGTCTTCTCTGGAGACAACTCGATCTTGGGTTTCATGATGGTCCCCACCAGGGGCTTCTCCGGACGGTTCAGGGCCTCCTTGAGCCCGATCACCCCGAACTTAGGCCCCTTGAACTGCTCCAGAATACTATTGGGGAATGTAACGTCCTTCAGCCTGACTCCCTTGAGGGCTCCCAGGCCGAACAGGTTCCCGGTGACGACACTGAGGATTTGGGACACAGATCCCACTTTGATGCTGAAGTCATCCACGGAGAACTTCGCGGTAATCAGATCTCCCTCTATCGATATAATCCTGGCGCCAAGGTGGTCGAATATCGTGTGGTCCAGCGTGGAAATACCGGTACACGTCCTCGTGGACTGCTCCGCCGCGATGACCTCGGCTCCCCCCTCTATCGGAAGGTCTGTGGTCACCCTGTACTTGCAGACCACATTTCTATCAAGGTCCTCTGGATTACCGAAGTGCAGGTAGGAATAGCTCTCCATGATTCTTACTCCTTGTAGAACACCACGTCGCCCAGCTGACGCACCATGATGTCGTAAACCGCGATGGGCTGGATTATACCTACCTCCGTGATGATGGTGTCGATGTACTGCGTTGGCATGCTATCAAACACGTGGTTGAGGATCTTGACCGAATCCGGGATCTCCCCAGGTGTGACGACCTCGGCGGTCTTCTTCTCCTCGATCTCCACCAGGTCTCCGGACATCGTCATAGGAGAAAACTTATAAGTCTCCTCGCAGACGTAGAACTGCGTCTCAGTTTTGTGCGTCGCTAGGGCAAGCTGGGATGTCCCGATCTTGTTGATTACCACACCGTGGGACGTGATGGTGTCCGCGCCCACAAACACCTTGTCCGTGTCGTTAATTACGTACCTGACCGCGCTGTCGATGATCATCGTCACGTCCATGCCAGCCTCGGCAAAATCCATGACCGTGATGATCTCCTGCCTCCACAGACATGACTCGGTGACGATTACTTTGAACTCTTTGCTCCGACAGTGGGCTTCCTTTATAGCCCCCATAGTCGCGCTGCTGTTGCAGTGGGTTATAACGGTGTCGCCGTTCTCAATCCTATTGGTGTCGATGCGGGCAATCTTCCTTGCGCCGCGGATGGTCATGTCACGGATCCTCTCCGATGTTTCAGTTACAATACCTTGCACGAGGGTTAATCTCGCTCGTCCAATATAAGGGAGGACTCCGTATTCTACGCAGACCGACATATCCGGTCCCTAGGTTTGCTCGGAACCTGTGTAAGCCTTCGCTCAGTCGCCGACACACTGTGCGACGCATGAGGATACACTGGAAGCTAGATGCCCGTCATGAAGGGAAAGATTAAGCTTAAGGCGATGGTTCACAACATCACATGGAGGTGTGGCGGTAGGCACGACTTTAGAAGGGTGATGCTTTGCAGGCTGTGCTACTTCAGTAATTTCGGCAGCTTCGAGCTTCGCAGGCACTCCATCTCCGGAGCAGTGTACGTCATTGCGATGGGGGCCCGGAACCGGTCAGATTCGGTTTTTTCCTAGACGAGATAATCCGCAAGAAGGTCCTATCCGTAACGTTCCACCATGGCTCCGAAACCTAAACATCCCCATCCGTCCTGGACCTCTATCTCCAGATTCCGGGAACATAGAGTCGCTGGACATTAGTGATCTCGGTCTACTCAGGGATGAGTGAGAGGATCCTGAACTGGATCTCCAGGAAGAACACCTCCTGCGCTAGGAGACCTGTGAAGGAGCCCCTAGACTACGCGACCGTTAGCATGAGGGACTTAAGGACCTTAGCCAAGCTCTGGGAGACTGGAAGGGTCTGATGGGAGGCCGTGGAGGACTGTCATATGGGTGATCCTCTTGGCTTCGTCTATGCCATATGTCAAGTACACTATAATAAGAATGGCCTCGAAGCAGTCGGCGCGCAAGCTCTCCTCTATCTCGGTCCCGTCCGACCCGTGGTGACCACCGCCCACCATCATGATCCTATCCAGATCGGGGCCGAACGCCAGGACCCTCTTGGACACCATATAATTGGAGATTTGTCCTGCTTGAAATCGATCATCGCGCCCTCCATGAGGTCAGTGCCCCTGTAGACCTCCTCACAGATGATGAACTCGAGGATCGCATCCCTCAGGAACTCCAGCCTCTCATACGAGCGGCCACCGCTCTTGTTAGCGTAGCTATCGTGGATGAGGGCATCGCAAAAGAGGGCAAGCCCCTTGGCCGGAACTATCTTGTATACGAAGGGCGAACAAGTCAAGAACTGGCGGACCTCCATTTCGAAATCAGACTCCACACGATGGTGATAACAGCATCAAACTTGGGATTTCCATTCAGAAAATTAAGATCTCCACTGGCGTCCCGTGAGATATGAGAATCAAATCGTCTCTTGAGTTTATATAGTTTAATACAATGTTTAAACGATTGTTCGGCTCTATATGATTTAGGACTGAAAATACGAGTTCAGAAAGTTAGACCAAACCAGATAAGCCAGAATTGTTGTAGGAAGACGGCGCTTGGGTGAGAAATGCTCCGCATCCTGAAACCAAGCACCTGTTTGACGATTGGGACAGTCACTATCT
>CAZXOR010000100.1:0-1528 GCA_964642395.1 uncultured Methanomassiliicoccales archaeon
GACTGGCGGATTAACCGCCAGTCTCTTACTCGATTCCATGTCCTTCAACAATAACAGAATCTGCCCACACTGCTCTGGGACTGACCTAGTTAGGGAGATGGACGTGTCAAAACTGGTTCCCGAGTGGAGAAAAACGCAGGACAAGAACACGGTGGAGTCCTGGAACATGTTCGAGATCAGCTGGATGTATTGCGTGGCGGAGTTCCTGGGCATCATGGTGGATGTGCCGTTCAGGGACCTCACTGACGAGGATAGAGATATAGTCTACAACAGCCCGGAGGTCATGAAGGTGGTGGCTATAGAGTCAATCACCGAGAAGGTGTTCGATCTGAACTGCATCTACTGTAACACCCACAGGGCGATGGAGAAGACGCTGAACAACGTGAGCACTGAGAAGGATATCCAGAGGGTGGAGAGATACCTGATCGTCAGGCCCTGCGAGGAGTGCGGCGATACTCGCTTCTGCGTCATGAATCGGTCGACGCGGCTAAACGGGATGGACCTCGCCAGAGCCGTCATCATGACCATCAGCGCCTTGATGGACCGAGTCACAGTCATCTCAGGCACGATGCCGGGGGACACGCACCCAATAGCCGAGAGCATCTGCAGCCAATTTCTCGCCACTGGGAGGAGATTGATGGACCTGGACTACCTGTTACTGTACAGGGTTAGCTAAATGCTCTCCATCAGCGAGAGGCATAGGATGCAACTGGCCAGGGTAATCAGGAACTGCACCATCGGTGTGCTATACGTGCTGGACAAGCCGTTGATCGGCCTGCATCCATTCAACCTGGACAGTATGATGGATATAGTAGAGGACATGATCCGTCACGGGAACTCCGTAATGCTGGTGGATCACGACACCAGGGCCTCGAGGAGGGCAGATTGGCTTATCGAGATGAGTTCTGGCGCGGGGATAGACGGGGGTGCAGTAGTGTCACAGGACACCGTTGCGCAAGTCTCTGCCGATCCGGGGTCGATCATCAGTCTGTTCCTGAAGGTCGATGAGTCCACAGTCGTCCGCCAGCCGGCGCCAGAGGACGGGGTCTTCTCTCTCGGGAAGATCAGGATGTTCACTGGTCGAATCCACATCATGCATCCCTTGGAAGTCAGGATAACCAGGTGGAGGATGACTGTGGTCACTATGGTCTCTGATTCTTGGAAGACCACAATGATCTTGAAGATCCTGGTGCCGGCTCTGGGGTCCATGATCTCCGGCAATCCGCTCCCCTTTCACGTGAAGTCCCTGGACATTGACTGGGTTAGGAGGGCCAACGTCATTGACGCCATACCCATCGGAACCAACGTGCACTCTATCGTCGCCACCTACAGTGGCGTGTTGGACGAGCTGCGCAGAATGATCACCAGGACCGCGGACGCTAAGGCCTAAGGATACAGCACCAGGGACTTCTCCTACAACACTAGGTGCCTGAGGTGCCCAGAGTGTGACGACACAGGGCAGATTACGCTGGACGCGCAGTTCCTGCCGGAGCTGATGTCGATAACAATGGACAACGTCCTGGCCGCC
>CAZXOR010000100.1:1628-4717 GCA_964642395.1 uncultured Methanomassiliicoccales archaeon
AGAGGCTGAAGCTGGCATTCAAGATGGGCAGGGCGCAGGACGGTACGCTTTTCGTGTTCGACGAGCCCACGGTGGGCCTGCATTCGAAGTACGTCAGGATCCTCCTCGACGTATTTTAGTGCCTGCTTGACGACGGGGCGACCATAGGTCATCAAGCACAACCTTGACCTAATATCCAACGCGGACCACGTGATCGACATGGGCTCGAGCGGAAGGAAGTCCGAAGGAAGGATCGTCTCCCCAAAGTACGGTGGCCCATGTCGCATCGGACAACGCTAGCGTCACAGGCCGCTATCTAAAGGAGCTCCTGTGAGGGAACTGCTCTTGCTAAATACTCATGAGCAGATGGAGGGGCCATGGCGAAACTTACACCCGAGATTATCGATCAGATGAAGAAGCAGAAGGTCTACTCACTGGCCACCGCTTCCAGGAACGGCATTCCAAACGTCGTGCCCGTGGGCATGCTCATGGCCAAGGAAGACGGTACCGTCTGGATCATCGACAACTACTTCGGGAAGACCATCGCGAACATAAATGAAAATCCAGTCGCAGCGTTCTACGTCTGGAATCCAGAGAACATCGAGTCCTGGCAAATCAAGGGCACTTTGCAGGTGGAGGACTCCGGCGCCGACTACGAGGCCGCCAAGTTGTTCGCGCACTCCATCAAGGAAATCTTCCCAGTGAAGCACCTGATCAAGATGACCGTCACTAACGTTTATTACGTTACCCCCGGCGACCATGCCGGCAAGTCCGTCGAATAATTCATAAAACTTCCTCCACGGGGACTTCCTCTACGGTTCCCACCATTCACATTATCATAAATTGGGAGATTCTGTCCACACGCGTGCGAAAGTGAGTCAAGAGAGAAAGGGATCCAGGAGGGGATCTCAATCTTCCTCCGGAGTCTTCACTATGGTGGTAGCCGCAGCCATGACCGCTGCTATCGGCATGAATATGAAGGAGACCACGTTTTGGCTCTCGGAGTAGAAGAACGTACCCAGCGCAAGTCCCACCACCACTCCAATGATGATAGCCTGTTTGGTGGCGGTTTTCATCTCACTCCACCTTCCTTCCGACAGTCTTCTCGACAACATCGACCATCTTGTTGACGATTTCTATGGCGCCACCTACGTGGTTGGCGGCGTCCATGGTGTCGCGGATCTCCTGCTCGGTCAAGACCCCTTTCAAGTCTTCCCTCTCCAGGAGCACGTCCCTGAGGTGCCTCCCAGTATCCTCGGCCATCATCGCCGAGCTGCGTATGATCTCGTGAGCGTCCTGCCTGCCGATACCCTTCTCGGTGAGTTTCATCATCAGAGGTTCGGCCATGATGAGGCCGCGGGACGACTCGATGACCTCTAGCATCCTGTCACGGTGAATCTCCAGACTTTCAAAAATCCAGGTCATCTTTTTCAGAATCTCGTCCAGAAGGATGAACACGTGGGGCAGGGTGAATCTCTCGGTTGAGGAGTTGGACAGGTACCTCTCGTGCCATAGCACCTGGCTCTCAAAGGTGGGTGCGACGAACCCGCGGATGACGCGAGAGAGGCCGCAGACGTTCTCGGAGTTTATGGGGTTCCTTTTCTGAGCCATGGTAGACGATCCGACCTGTTTCTCTACGTCGAAGTACTCGGAGACTTCTCCGATTTCAGACCTCTGTAGGTTCCTGATCTCCGTGCCGTACCTCTCGAGGGAGGTGGCGATGTTGGCTATGATGCAAATGCACTCGGTGTACCTGTCCCGTCCAACGACTTGTGTCGCCGCGGGCTCGTGGGTAAGCTCCAGGTCCCTCATGACCCTTTTCTGGATCTCGAAGAAATCCCTACCCAGGGCGGCCCCGGTACCAACGGCACCAGCCATCTTGCCGGCACAGATCCTGGGCATGGCCTCGATTATTCTCTCCCTGTGCCTGAGCATCTCGGCGATGTATCCGGCAATTTTGAACCCGAAGGTGATTGGGATCGCGAACTGGGCATGGGTCCTACCGATCTCGAGGGTGTTTCTCTCCCTTATGGCGATGGCGGCCAGGGTCATGATCATGTCATCCACGTCCTCTATGACGATCTCCAGCGCGGCTTTCATCTGCAAAGCGGTGGCGGTATCAACGATGTCGTTGGAGGTGGCCCCCAGGTGCACGTACTTGCCGGCATCCCCCTTGCACTTTTCGGTCATGGCCTTAACCATAGCCATGAGGTCGTGCCTGGTGTCCTTTTCGATCTCCTTTATCCTATCGATGCTGACGACGTCAAGGCTCGCGACTCTGGTGATCTCGTCGGCGGCCTCCCGGGGGACGGTCCCCAGGGATGCGTGGGCACGGGCTAACGCGGCCTCGACCTGCATCTGATAGCGAATGCGACTCTCTTCGCTGAACACGACCTTCATGTCAGCGCGACCGTAGCGGTAGTCAAGAGGACAGACGTTGCTCATGTGAATCGACTTGACAGATTGATTGTCCGTATTAATAGAGTTGGGTGGCTCGATCTGGTGTCAAAAGTATGCAGTCGTAAGCGTTCGGCGGAAGGGGCACTGCAACCGTTTTCATCCACAGATGGATAAAGGTTCCATGGGGGAGGGCTTTCTCAGACGCGTGAGACGCGGATTTCTATTCTACAGTAATTTAGGTCCACGCGTAACAACATGTAGAAAGAATTATAAGGAAGGGTCTAATAGCCGTTCATGCAAGTGGGTCATGCTTTAATTATGACCGCGTCGAATGTTTGAGTGTGGATTTATGGAAGGTTTTGTGGAGGAAGTTCAGCAACAAGATTTTCAAAAAGATCAACAGGCACCACAGGTTACAGAGGAAACGATAGAAGCTGTCCCCGCTGTTGAGGAGACTGCCGAGCAGCCCGCGGAAGCTGCGGAGGATGTCATTTCCGAAGAGACTATAATGGCCCTTGAAGAAAAGCGCGACATCGTCAACGAAGATGCCGAGAGGCACAGGAAGCTCAGGGACGAGCTCAACAACCAGACCAAGGAGTGGAAAGCCAAGAGGGACGCCCTCAACGCCCAGGTCAGGGAACTCGTCGATGAAGCAGGCAAGTGCAGGGAGGAGCGCGACTCGCTCAACCAGAAGGTAAGGGAGACGAAGG
>CAZXOR010000101.1:0-4706 GCA_964642395.1 uncultured Methanomassiliicoccales archaeon
ACTACGGCCATGTCTCTGACGTCTTCCATTATGTCCGCGGTTATCATCCATCTGGCCAGTGCATCGACGTGGCGACCCTCGACCATGTCCATATAGTCGTGTAGAAACATTGGGACCTACGAGTCCTGATCAGACCCCTTGGCCAGTGTACAGAACGTTTCCGCGTCGCTGGAGTTGGCTGTATTGATCGCCCTAGTCTCCTCCTCAGTGAAGAAGTTGGCTACACTTTTTTATATTAGAGTGTACGTCCTTTATATAATTTATGTTGTCCAGCTCGGTCGCCTCCACTCCTCAGAACCTGTGGAACAGGCACTTGGTCTGGTGCTTGGGCTCGCTGGAGGCGTACGTTTCTAGTTTCTTGTACAAGCCCTAGTTCACCTATGACAGCACCACCGAGGAGTGCACGTCGCACTTTATTAACTCGAGTAGCTTTGCGGTAGCCCTCTCAACTACCGAGTCGGTGTTTACCGTTATGAAGAGGGCTACCAGCATCTCGTCGATGTGCAGGCGGGAGTTCCTGTTGCCCAAGTAATCCACCTTCAGCTTCTGCATGAAGTGTATTACGTCCAGCAAGACAGTAGGACGTCATCGTCAATCTCAACCAAGATTTTCAGGACGTTCAGAATCATCGCGGAGGACGCCGTCAGCAGTAGGACGCCTTCTTGACCACCATAGTATCATCGGACATCTCCGAGGCGACCACTGGTCTGTCGGTGCTGCGTATTATGAACCTCGCCACGGTAACCATTCTGCGGTACTTTATGGACAGCCCGGCCCCTTTGACGATTAGCTCGGACCTAAACACGGACTCGTTGCGATCCTGTCCTCCCTGCGGTCTCTCAGGGCGGTGAAGTAGCGCCTGACGATCTCATTATTGACCGCGTGCTTTACTGCGGCATCGTCCGCGATGCAACTCTCAGTCATGTTAACCCCCCATGCCATGGGAGATCTGTACGGGGACCCGCCGTAAATCTCCGTCAGGATGGCGTTCAGGACGGGAAGATCTCGATGTCCTGGTTGTAATTGACCGTTATCTCCTCATAGGCGTCCAGGTGGAACAAGTCGATCATGTTAGTCGATAAGTTCGGTGGTGGCCACCTTGTAGGCGATGTTCATAGGATGATTCAACGAGAGGTTCCAAATGGGGAAGGTCTCGAACTTTGTATAATTGGCCTTCCTGCTCTGAGTGTGCTCGTGGTATAGCTAGGACAGGCAAACGGCCATTTTCCCGCTGCCGTACCCCCGGTCGGAGATGATCAGAGAGATGTTGGTGGGGTACCCTCCGATGAGGTAGTGTCTGTACACCTTCAGCCCCAGGGTCTAGGCCTTCATCTGGAAGGCATCCATCGTTGACTGACCGTTGTAGTTGGTGATCACCAGCCTACAGACCTCGATTCCCTTGTCGTTGAAGAAGTCGACGAGCCTGAGGACCTCCTAGTCGTAGTCCACACCGATGTCCTTGCGAACCTTGTTTCGGATGATGTCTTCGGCGTTGATGACCACTATCGCCTCGGCCTGGCTGTCGAACTCCATAAGCATGCGGATCTTGTTGTCCGGCATGAACTTTAGCAGGGCCATGGACGTGTAGTAGTCGTCAAAGAGCTTCCCCACGAACTCGAGGTACAGTTTTCCCTCGGAGCTCTGGATACTCTCTCTGATGTGCTCGGACTGCGTCCCGAGGTACATGTCGTTGTCGAATCCAGCCACCATGGTGACCGTCTATGGATTATATCATTAGTATAAAGGTGGAGAGATGCCAGGGCTTCTCCGTTTCAGTCCAGCCCGAGGATTATGCGCATGCCCGCTGGTGGGACCGGCCTCAGAGGCAGGAAGAGGTCGGCGTCCAGGTAGGTGGATCTGAGGGCCGAGAGGATCGCCTCCCCAGCGGACGAGGAAGGCCCGAAGCCCCTGTGAACCGTCTTCTCGCCGCCCATGGCCAGAATCAGCCTGGTTGGCTCGGTGCAAGCCTCCAGGGACAGGCCTAGGAAGGCCACTGTCTTCTCCAGCCTCGCGGTGTACAATGGGTTACAGACATCTGCCAGATGATAGGAGTTTTAGCTCCCCATTATGTTCCCGAGGACCTCCAGGCGGGATACCAGGCCATTCTCCGGCTTCTCTTCGGGCTTGTCCTCCCAGAGCTTATAGCACTCCTTCCGGATCATGGGACCACCAGCGACATGTGCAGCATGTACCTATACAGGTCCATATCGAACCAACGGACTCCGCCGTCGGCGAGACCCTCCAGCCCCTGGTAAACCAAGTTGTACGACATTGTGTTCCCGAGCTCGATCTGAGTCAGCGCCAAGTCGAAGCAGGTGCCGTCGTGGTTGAACGTCACCAACCAGTCCCTAGAGTAGATGCTACCGTCGATGTTGATGAAGTCCGGTGCCAACACGCTTAGCTCGTTGGTGTGCCTAACGTTTTTAACGGTTAGCGTGATCAGTACGAAGGTCATTCCTTCGTCTGGCGACTTTATGAACTCCGTCCCGGCAACCTCGTATACGAAGGGGCCAATTTTCTGCCCTTGTAATTGAGGGTCGTCTCTCCCATGTTGTCTCCCCAGAACGACCTGCCGTTCAGCTCCAGGTGTACAGCTTATAGTCGGTAGACACGGTAATGACGAATCTGTGATCGATCCCGTCGAACATAAAGGTACCACTCACCTTCACGATACTCACCCCGAACACGTTGGCGTTGCGCTGCGTCTTGCAATCTGAAATCTTTGGATCGTACCCGTATTTAACAATTTCCTCCGCGGTTTGATCACGGAACCTGCTGTCATCCGATCCGCCAGTCACAAGTGCCAGTACTGCGACAACGATGATTACCACGACCACGCATTACGATCTTTGTTCTCTTCTTCGTTTTCCATACATCCTAAAAAGGTATTCGCCGAACGGTTCTTATCTCCTATCCGTCAACTGTCTGACCATCCCGGTGAAGGATACAATAATATTATTTTGTAATTGTCGTAATCTTCTTAATCTTTGGAAATTATAAAATAAAAGTAATTACAAAATAAGGAGGCCAGAAGAATCAACATAAGCTGCGCCCACGGGAGCACGTAGAAAACAATCAGTGGGAGAGAAGATCAGACTTCGGACCTTACGGAGACGATGAAGATCTCCAAGTTCAAGTCGGAGTCGGATTCAGCGTCGAAGCCCTCGTGGTATATGCCGACCAGCTCATAGTTGTCACCAAGGATTCCCTTGTCGATGGAATCCCTAAACATTCCAGACAGTTTTGCGGTCTTTTCGCACACTCAATCCCCTTTAATAATAAGATATAATATTTAATCACTAAATAAAAAAATACCATCCTTACAAAAATAAGGTTGCGGGATTTTCGCGGAGATCGGCAGATTTCCATGGTTCCACAGGCCCTCCCGGATAAGCTAGAGGGATGGATCCGCAGGGCCGATCGATTGGAGAGAACCCCATAAATAAACATCCGACAATGGACGGCCCATGAAAATAGCCAGAAGGATCGTGGACATATGATATCTGGTATCAGGAAGATGTTCTACCTGGCCGGCCCCGGCTCGATAAATTTCGGTCTGAGGGAGCCCGACCTGAACCTCCTAAAGGAGGCCATCGAGGGCATGAACGTGGCCGCGGCCGCGGGGCGCAACAAGTATGGGCCCATCGCGGGCATTCTAGAGCTGAAGGGCACTATCTCCGAGTACTACTCCCGGTATGGGAGGCTGAAGGGTGGCAACATCATGGTCATGTCCAGCGTGTCCACTGCCATGCTGGAGGTTGTCCAGAGCATGGTGAACCCCAGGGATGAGGTTCTCATCCCCAGCCCCGAATTCGTCATCTACGGTCCCCATGCGGAGCTTGCTGGAGGAAAGGCCGTCGAGTACAGGCTTACCGATGATGGCCTGTTCCAGTCCAACATCGACTACATCCAGTCGCTTATCACCCCGAAGACCGCCATGATCGTGGTCAACACCCCTGCCAGTTCCATGGGGGACGTATTTACTCTGGAATGCAAAAGAGTCCTTTGTAACATTGCCCGCGACATGGGGATCATCATCCTCACCGACTAGGTCTACAACGAGTTCGTCTATGAGAAGGAGCATTTGTCCTTCATGGACAGCCTGGACTGCTCGGTGGTGACCGATGGATTCTCCAAGATGATGGCTATCACCGGCTGGAGGATGGGCTTCCTGTGCGTCAATGAGGAGCTCATGGACATCCTCATCAAGATGCAGTACCGTGTTTGCGTCAACCCCAGCATGCCGGCTATGTATGGCATCCTGGCGGCGCTTCCCCATATGGGTCTTTACCTGGACAACGCCAGGAGGGTGTTTAGAAGCCGTGGGGATCTCATTACCAAAAGGATTAATGAGATTCCCGGCACGCACATGAACGCGCCTCGTGGGGCGTTCTACGCCTTCCTCTTCTATAACCTAGATATGCCTTCGGCCGAGCTGGCCGACAAACTCGCCAGGAACGACCTAATCTGCATCCCAGGGTTCGCCTTCGGGAAATACAGGGAGGGCCACCTTAGATTCTCCTATGCTGCGGACGAGGCCAAGATAGACGCGGGAATGGATATATTGTCGAAGGTAATCGCCGAGGCGAGATAACCATGACTGACGAATATGACCCCAATGCCACCTTTTTTGGAGGGGACGAGCCGAACCAGAGCGAGGAGGAGGCCCATATCAACCAGCTCTTCGGGAAGAACCCGAACAGGAC
>CAZXOR010000102.1:0-4664 GCA_964642395.1 uncultured Methanomassiliicoccales archaeon
TTCCATGACGAAAGCATACTTCGCCGCACGGACCGACATCCACCAGAAGATGATCGGGACGATTAGTAACTCACACGCGCACATACGTGAGTACCCCAGCGTGTACGCGAGCACGTTATTGAGTACAAATGAAACTCGGGCTCAAATTACTACCCGTGCGGGTCGATTTTTAAGGAATAAAATCTAAGACGGCCGATACGAATAAGATAGATGTAGAAAAATATCCGATCGCCTCGCGATAGACAAGAGTAGCAGGTAATGCACACTTGTTGCCTACAATATTACTATTCTCGCCGTAGTATTTAAATCGAAGGAGAAGAGATCGCCGAAAAGGGCACCCCTCCTTTGGATATCTGGCTATGCTCTGAAGACTCCCGAAAACCCCGAGGGTCTTCGGACTTTTCTCACAGCTTCGCATTGTGGCGGACCTTAACCGCTATGCCCCTCTTCAGGTCGGTCATCTCGCGGCCGCACATCATTGCGACTCCGACTCCACGGACCTCTCCATCGCAGACGATCACGGCCTCGTCCCCGATGCGGATGTGCGGGTCCGCTCTGATGACCCCAACGGCGAACAGGTTGCCCTTGAGCTTGAAGTCCATGATCTCCACGGTGGCGTAACCTGCGGCAGCCAAGATTTTGGCGCCCTCCAGAGTCAGAGACACCATGCCCCTCTCGGGTGTCATCATCCCGAGTTGAGCATTCCTCCTCTTGTCCTCCAGGTCCTCCCTTATGAACTTCCAGTAGGGGAATTTTCCGATAGCGTGAGTGTCCCGGTCCATCAACAGGTTCGCGATCTCGTGGCTGAACTGGAATTCCAGCAGGCCCCTGGCGAGATTGTTCCTGTCGACCGAATAGTCAACTTCTTCCATGTCCTTCGTAGCCGCCCTGAGGGCCCTGTCCAGATTCTCCAGGGACTTAGGCGATGTGGGATTGCCAACGATGGTACATTCCATCTCCGCTAGGCCCTCCACCAGCTCGTAGTCCTCTCCTAGGTGGCAGATGACCTTGTCATAGTCCCCTTGTTCGATTAGGGAGCCCACCATCCCACGGATCATGGCCTTCTCCTCGCACTTCCACTCGCCAGTGACAGGGATATCGTAGGAGTTGGCCGGATAGCAGGCGTCAAGCTCCCTGGGGACTATGCCCAAGGGGGAGGTGACGATGACCTCGTGGACTAAGGTGTCGTGCTGGGCGGTGTGAATAGCGGAGGCGAACGCCCTGTGGGACTTCGAGATGTGATAGGGCTTCTTCGCGGAGCATGGGAGTAGGAGGAGAACCCTTTTGTGTTCTGGCTTACGGTAAGTCTCCATACGCTCCCTGTATCTCTTCAGGTCGGGGCGCCTAAGCGCCTGGGTCGAGTTGCACGAGAATCTACGTCCCACTGTGGAGCAAGTCTCCTCCGCGTAGGTGTATGCGTCCTAGTCATATAACCTGAGGAGCGCCACGTTCGATGGGGATGCGAAGGAGCGCTGGTCGGCCAACTCCCTGAGCCTGTTCGCCCTGATGAATATGCGTACCTTGGACAGCTCGGCCTCCATGGCCCGGATGTTCTCCTCGGAAACGTCCTCAGACACCTCCGCCTCCGCCTCCGGCATGAGCAGTACCCCCTCCAGTCCCGCCGCCCTGGGCAGGGAGTCGTCGAACACGTCCACCCCCATGTACACCAGGAGGGCAACGGTGGACGGCTCACCGATCCCCATCATGCATAGCAGTTTACCGAACCCAACCGCCTCCCTGAGCTTGATGACGACGTCAACGATCATCCTGGGATCCTTCCTGAGCTCATAGGCATTGGGAACCACGATCATTTCTACAGACTCGTCGAACTCCAAGCGCTCCGGCAGAGGCAGGCGCACGACGGCTATCCCATTTATGACGGCGGGCTCCGCCCGCACTCCGGAAGACGCGGTGGTAAGGAAGCCGCGCTCCAAGGGGACTTCTGTGCTCATGACAGTGAGGATCCTGACGCCGTCACGAACGACGGTGTGCACTGGTTCGCCAGAACAGGAGCGTATCATTGCGGGGGTCTCCAGGACGGACTCCTCGCGGGAGTATTTGCAGATCCTTCCCCTCTGGGACCTGGCAATAATGTCCAACATGGGACCCGCGACAGATGTGACAGATATCAATTTTTGTGCTCCGGAAGGGCCTGACGAGAGGGCCCTGTGCTGACAACAATTTTTACTTGGCACTGCATCCGCACACCTCCAGACAGAGAGAATAGAGGGTGAGAACGCATTGACCAATACTTACGAAGAGATCGACGGAGGATACGCTTTAGGAAGATAGTGGTCATGACCGCCGAGGAGGTCGACATCATGACTACCGGTACGTTCAGGGCAATATGCTCGTCTGAGGCGTTCATCAACATGGACTATTTCAACTCGCCCGTAAGGATGACCGACATCATGCTCAATCGCATTAAGGCATATGGGGGGCTGGCCGTCGTGGACGCATATATTAGGGTCACCCAGCCTATCGACTCCCCTGGCAAGGGCTACAGCGGTGTCCATGTCATCGAGGACTTCATTACCGGAAAGAAGATCCATCTGAAGGCCACCGGCCCCGGTACGGACTACTATGTCAGGAAGAGCATCGTCACCCACGTAACCCTTGACGACCTGAATGAGGCCTACCTGTACAACCCTCGCAACCTCTACCAGAACTACGAAGTGGCTATCAACACCTCCTACAAGACCCTCCACACGTATATGGGCAAGCTCCTATCCAACATGAAAAACGCCACCTACAGCTCTGCGGGGAAGCTCTCCCTGCTCCTGAACGATCCGCACCTCGACATCATCGGTATGGGCACCAAGATCTTCCTCGTCGTAGGGGAGAGGTATGTGGCATGGCAGGGCACCCAGTTCAGCATCGTCGCCGAGGAGGTCAACGGCGTCCCGGTCAAGGGGCCCAGGACCCTGGCTCTCGTGGGCGACATGAAGGGCATGGATCCCAGGTTCCTCAAAGCGCTGGACATCACCGGGCACGGGATCTCCATTGCGCTGGGCATCGGCGTGCCCATCCCTGTCCTCAACGAGGACGTCATGCGCAGGTGCGCGGTGTCTAATGAGGAGATCTTCGTTGAAATGACTAACTGCAACCTGCCCTCTAACAGGACGTGCATGCAGATGTACAGCTACACGGAGCTGCACTTCTGCAAGGTTGAGTACCAGGAGAAGAACGTCAAGACGTCCTCGCTATCATCGCTGATAGGCGCCAGGAAGATGGTGGACACCCTGAAGGACTGGATCGAACACGGCAAATTCCTTCTGAATCAGCCCAGCCTCGTGTTGCCCCGTGAGGGGAGGGTCAAGCCCCTAATCGAGAGGAGCGAGTGACATGGAGAGGAAGCTCATGATAGATTTCGACGAGAGCAACGTGCTCGAGTCCGTCACGTACATCCTCGTCTCCAAATTCAATCTCAGGCCCAACGTCTTGAGGGGCAATATCAGCGGCGACAGCAGCGGCTTTACGCTGGTCAGCGTCGTGGGGCAGAAAGAGGACATCCTCAGGAGGGGGTCATCCGCATCCGCGACATGAGATACAGGTCATAGAGCTTAGCGGTCACATCTTCCACGACTACGACAGGTGCTGGAACTGCGGCACATGCATCGACGCATACTCGGTCAAGGCCATCCAGCTAAAGTTATGAGGTTCCGGCTCTAGTATAGGGAGACCGCTGTCTCCGTCCTTTGCGACGACGGCTTCCGCCGCACCGCCTTCGACGCATTGCTGGAGATCAGGGAGGCCATTGAGGCGAAGATTGCAGAGGACCCGTTTTTTGGGATCACGTACGACCCCTACCCATCCTCACCAGGCGACCCGGAGGTCGTCAAGAGAATGTGCGACGCCTCAGAGATCGCGGGCGTGGGTCCCATGGCCGGGGTCGCCGGAGCCGTGGCCAACCACATAGCGAATAGGCTCATCGAGGCGGGGTCCTCCGTAGCGGTGGTGGAAAATGGGGGCGACATAGCCCTGATGTCCCCCGAGCCCGTCCTCGTGGGTATATACACCGACCACCCCATCCTGAGGGACATGGCGTTCTCGGTCTCAACCCCCACTGTGGTCGGGATCTGTTCGTCATCGCGCACCGTCGGGCCGTCCGTGTCCCTCGGGGCCAGCAGCATAAGCACAGTTTTCTCTAACGACGTCGTCCTGGCCGATTGCTGCGCCACCGCCCTCGGGAACCTGGTGAAAAGGCCCGAGGTCCTGGAGTCGGCGGTAGAACGCATAGGCGTCCTCCTAGGGGTGAGGGGGTGCATGGCATGCTGCGGTGACAGTGTCGGGATATTCGGCGTTCTACCGGCGATCGTGTCTGTGGACTGTTCGACCCTAGTGCCAGAAGACAGGGACGGATGAACCTGGGCTGCGCCCGGAGGCGCATCCGGGCACCCCCGTCAGGTGCACCTGGCCGTCCTGACGTCAATCTATAAAGATGGTAGTCGATATAGTCAACATGGACCTATACGACAAGGACGTTGTATCCATCAGGGATCTTAGCAAGGATCAGATAGAGGGCATATTGGACCTTTCGGAAAGAATGGTGCCCTACGCCATGGGCGAGAAGACGAAACGCGCCCTGGACAGGAGGATACTCGGCAATCTCTTCTTCGAGCCCTCCACCCGCACCAAGCTGTCCTTCGAAAGTGCCGCGTACA
>CAZXOR010000103.1:0-4587 GCA_964642395.1 uncultured Methanomassiliicoccales archaeon
TGTTCGATTTGTCACAAACATGAATGCACAGGTCGATTTTTGACAGGGCGGTGTTTTAAGAAAATGCGTCATCTCCTGAGCTTTACCATCTACGATGACAGGTCGATCCTAGGCGACGACCCCCGGGCGACGCTGGACTTCATCGGGGCCGACGGTCTGGAGCTCCTTACATCGTATTCCAAACCCGACCAGTGGTATATGGGGCTCACGGAATCAGTTCACCTCCCATACGCCACCGACTGGCTGGCGGTTTGGGAGGGCAGGCCATTTGATTTGGACGAGGAGTCGTCCAGATTCTACATGTTCGGGAGGAGCCGCGACGAGGTCGTGGCGAATGTCTCTGAGGCGATACACTGCGCTTCAGTATTGGATCCGGTCTACGGGGTGTTCCACGCGACTAACGGGGACATCTGCAACCTCTTAATGCACCGCCAAAAGAGGGACTCGGGGGAGGTCCTGGCGGCGTTCTCGGAGATGGTCAACGAGATTGCCTCGGGGTTTCCCGGAGGGGAGCCGCCGTTCAGGATAATGTTCGAGAACCTATGGTGGTCCGGGTTGAGGCTACTAGACGCATCCGACTTCCGCTACCTGGAGAGGCACGTGGAGTTCGAGGACTGGGGCTTGTGCATCGATACCGGCCACATGATGAACTGCCTTCCAGACATCGACACTCAGCAGGACGGGATAGCCGCGCTGGAGCGGATCTTCGAATCATATCCCTCCGATCTCATTGACAGAGTAGGAACCGTACATTTACACTGGAGCGCCTCGTATCTTTACCGCAGTACCTTTGAGGAGAGAGAACCTGGTGATGACCTGGTGGCGTTCATGACCGACGCCTTCGACCACATTGGGATGATAGATCAGCACATACCGTTTTCGGATCCGGGGTGCAGGCGCCTCCTGGACATCCTGCAGCCGGACTACGTCACGCACGAGATGCTCAGCTCGAAGGTCGGGATGCTAGTGAACTTCAGAGAGCAGCGCTCTCTGCTGCCGTGATCGGGGAGGTTGTCAGGAAGCGTCTCCTCGGAATCTCCTGGCAGCTAGATCCGCAGGGCGTTCACGCGTGAAATCGGTATTCATAAACTGTGCGATTAGAACAGACGTACGAACAGGTAAATATCCAAACAATTGTACACTGATTGCCTTAGGAGATCGGACGTCTCTTGTGTGATTCATAGTCACGGTGATTCCATGGACAAGACTGAGAAAATATGGCTTAACGGTAAGCTTGTCGACTGGGAGGATGCGAAGGTCCACGTCCTCGCTCACGCCCTCAACTACGGGACCGGGGTTTTCGAGGGAATCAGGGTCTACCACACCCCCAAGGGGATGGCCATCTTCAGGCTCAAGGACCACGTTCAGAGGATGATAGACGGCTGCAATATGATGGGCATCGATCTGGAGTTTGACGGCAGGACATACGAGTTTTACGACATCTGCCAGGCCATAAAGGACGTCGTTCGCGCCAACGGTGACGTCGTCGACTATGTCAAGCCATGCATCTTCCTCAGCGGGGAGGAGGTCGGACTCAACCCCATCGGCGTCCCCGTATCCATGGCCATCACCTGCATCCACATGGGCGACTACCTCGGCTCAGAGTCTGCAGCCGGAGCCAAGTTGATAACCTCTTCCTGGCACAGGCCCGACAACCTCTGCGGCCCCGCTGGGGCCAAGGTCAACGGCTCCTACGTCGCGTCCACCCTCGCCAAGAGGGAGGCCGTCCGCCAGGGCGCCAACGAGGCCATCATGCTTAACCTGTCCGGACATGTCGCCGAGTGTACCGGGGAAAACATTTTCTTGTACCGCCACGGAAAGATCATTACTCCCAACACCGCCGAGAGCATCCTAGAGGGCATCACCAGGTGCTCCATCATCCAAGTCGCCAGGGACATGGGCTACCAAGTCGAGGAGGTCGAGGTCTCTAGGTTCATACTAATGTCTGCACAGGAAGTCTGGATGACCGGAACCGCCGCGGAGATCGCCCCCGTCACTAGCGTCGACGGTAGGCCCATTGGCGACGGAAAAATCGGCGAGGTCACCACCAGCATCCACGCCAAGTTTCACGATATCATCACCGGCAAGGATCCTAAGTACGAGGCATGGCTGGACTACGTCGATTGAACGTCATTTCCAGGGGCCTCCCACGATCATTCTCGGGAGGGCCCATCCGAATCATTAAGAAACCTCCCGTTATTCCTTCCACGTGCTTCGGACCCAGTTGCTCGTCATGGTGTCCGTTTGCATGTTTAGTAGTGCTGAGGGCCCTAGCCCTGATTGGGGCCGATATCATATGATTCATCATCAACATACTGTGCATCGCGATGTTGGTCATCCCCTACACGAGGAACTTGGGCTACAGTTACAACAGATCCATCATCGTGATGTCGTTTATCGCATCGGCGGTGGTATTCGTGGTGCACATTGTCAACTATGCGACGAACCTCCATGACGACGTGCTGCTGGATATGGATGCATACACATACCTGATCGCAGCTATCCAGATGTACCAGTGCTACCCATTAGGCTTATACTCACTGTCTTTATAGACAGTAGCTTCGGCATGAGGAGGATCAAGATATGGTCGATCGTGTTCGCGCTGGCGTTCGTTATGACCCTTTCGGCGGTAGACATATTCTTCACATTCGCGAACATGTACGTCCAGGGTTATCCTATGTTCAACTAGGACTTCTACGATACCGAGAGGTACACCAACGAAATCCTGATAACTACCTCCGTGGTGTCCACGACGATCACGGCGTTCCTGGTTGTGTTCATCACGCTGGCGTACCGTGGGCAGAGCAAGGACATCTTTATCGACAAGATGAGAGGGGTCGCATGATCCGATCAAGGCTGTCAATGTAGTCTTGATGATCGTCGGAGTCGCAGTGGTCTGCATGACGTTCACCGCGTCGGACATCCTAGATCATAACATCAGGATCACGATGATCTGCAGGATAATCTACATGATCCCCACGGCGATCCGCCTGACCGGGGCTTTCACAATTCGCTCTTCCTGCACTTCCTGATAGTTCTCTCGGCGTTCTTCCACGTTTTCGGGCTGGCGATCAACATCTATGCCAAGGAAGGATACTACAACACGGTCACCCACACACTGCCTTCGATGACTGTAAGTATTTACATCTTCTTGGTTCTGGCCTGCTTCCATCATTACGCCCGCGAAACCGTCAACTTCTCCAGGAGGGATGTCGTCCTGTTCACAGTGCTGCTGGGGATGACGTTCAGTGTGTATCGGTATGTCATCGAGTACTGTTCGGACATGCTCACCGGTTCCGTCACCCAGTACAGCCCTTACGACACGCTGATGGATCTTGTTTGCGACTGGGCAATATAATTGCATCGGTCTTCATAGAGTTCTACATAACCTGCCACAGCCCGCAGGACCTGGCAGAGTCGTTCGGGCTGATCCTGAGGATGAAGGAGCTACTGTTCGCCGCCCAACAACCTAAAGCCTGAGGGATCACTCTGTAACGACGACAGAGTTCCTCTTCCTAAACACGAGGTACTTGTTGAAGGCCCGGTTCAAGGCGATCTTGATAAGGCTGGTGATAATCTTGGCGACCATGCCTGCGGTCCCGAAGAGTGTCTGGTCGAGCCCTATCTGCAATAACACAGTGAAGGCCATGACGGCGACGATTAGCGTAAAAATCCTCGACCCGAAGAAGACAATCTTGCAGGCCACGACCGGAGCCTTAGGGTTTTGTTGTAAAGACAATTCACTTATTGATGATGAAGGCGAAGATCACCCCACGCACCCATGACAAGACGTTGCTGAGCTGCTTTCCGCACTCCAACTGGACGAACACGACGTAGGAGATCCATGTAACGAGCGTGGTGAACCCGTCCATGATGACATATATGACAGCCTCCTTGTGGATAATCATCATCTAATCGATCTTGCCCATCGTAGATTTCAAAGGATTCTTTATAGATAATATGACAGACGTTCAGATAGTGGAGATGAGCTCTATATGATTTAGAGTTGAAAAAGGCGAGTGTAGAAACTTAGGATCTGATAAAAAATAAAATACAATTATGAGTGTGGAGTGATGGTGTAGTTCTAATCACCATGCCACTCGTCTCTTTTGATGTTGATCGTGACGAAATCCTCGTCACTGACAGTGATTCCGGGTTTGTACTTCTACTCGTCCAGAACACATTTAACTCTTAGTCCCGACGCGTTCATCATCTAGCAGATGAGATTTACGACATACTGATGAATGAGAACATACTATGCTCAATCTTGTTTCACTTCGACGTCCCGGGTGAATAGTGCCTCACGTGAAACGTGAGGCCGGTGAATCGGTTAACTTCTGGAGCTCGTACTTCCACAGCCATAGGCAGGAGCCGTTCCTCCCGTCTCTGTCGGTGGTAATCATGACCTTCTTCGTGTCCAGATAGGCATACTGCCTTATCAGGAACCACCATGAGGATATACTCTTAATGACGAACTGGCCGGTATTAGTGCTCACTCCGACGTTGACGAAGCTCTCGTTGCGGCTAACGTCGTAAATCCCGTATGGGAGCGCTTTCTTGTCGCAGAAATCGTAGTCGTTGACGAGA
>CAZXOR010000104.1:0-4541 GCA_964642395.1 uncultured Methanomassiliicoccales archaeon
AAGGCGACAGGATATACTCAGGCTCGGTCTGCGTGACCGGCGAGACGTTCTACATAGTGACAGCGGTAGGGAATGAAGCCTACGCTTCCCAGATGCTGAAGAGTGCCAGGAGGTTCACATCCAAGAAGACCCCGCTTCAGATGGAGACCGACACAATCACCAAGATCTTGATGATTATCGCAGCGATCCTCTTCATGATCACGATAGTCAAGTCGGTGTTCGTCACCCACGAGAGCTTCGGGGAGACGCTGAAGGTGTTCGTCCTTTGCCTGGACGTCGTGCCGATAGCGCTGTTTCTCCTCATCACGCTGACCTACATTATAGCGGCGGCCAAGATGGCTGACTCCGGAGTGCTCCTCCAGAGGGCTAACTCCACGGAATCCATCAGCCATGTGGACACAATATGCATGGACAAAACCGGAACGATCACCACCAATAAACTGAAATTCGTGTCCGCGCATGACTTCGTGCCATCCGAGAAGGCGTTCCGCTATGCGTCCGTCTTCGCGAGCCTTAGCGGCAGCAGGAACAGGACCATGGTGGCAATATTAGAGCAGTATGGGGAGGCCGAAGCCGAGCTGGTGGAGGAGATCCAGTTCTCCTCTGAGAGGAAGTACAGCGCCGTCAGGGTCAACGACAACGACAGGACGTACACCATGTATGTCGGTGCATGGTCCGCCCTCGGGTCCCACTGTAAGACAGAAGAGGATATCCCTACCATCATCGACAGCGAATCCAAAAAGGGGCTCCGTACGGTCCTGCTCTGCTTGGGCGGAGACGGCCCGCTTCACGACTCAGATGGCAATCCCCTTGTCCATGATCTTGTTCCCATCTCGGTTATCTCCATATGCGACGAGGTCAGGTCAGATTGCAGGGAAATCATCCAGGTGTTCTTGGACAACGGCATGGATCTGAAGGTCATCTCGGGCGACGACCCTATGACAATTGACTCGTTGTTCTCCATTGCCAACATCCCCGGTGAGAGAAAGATTGTTTCCGGCCCTGAGCTGGACGTCATGGACCAAGAGACCTTTGACAAGATGGTCCAGAAGACCAACATCTTCGGCAGGATGAGACCCGAGAACAAGCAGGCCGTCATCGAGTCCTTGAAGCGCAGCGGGAGGTACGTCGCCATGATAGGGGACGGTGTCAACGACGTCAAGTCCCTTAAGGCCGCCCAGGTCGGTGTCGCCCTGGAGAGCGGTTCCGGCGCGGCGCGCGGGGTGGCGGACATGATCCTGGTCAAGGACAACTTTTCTGCCCTCCCCAAGGCCCTGGTTGAGGGTAGGAGAACGGTATCGGGCATGAGGGACATCCTGAAGATTTACCTCACCAGGAATATCACTCTGGCGATCTTATTCATCTTCATTTACATCTTCATAGGGTTCGTCCCGATGATCCCCATCCAGAACACCTACTACGCCTTCGTCTCCGTGACGATCATGGCCTTCTTCATGACCATCTTCGCCAAGCCCGATGAGAATAAGGAGCTGATCCTGCCCGACGTGCTAAGGTTCTCGGTGCCGTCGGCGATCATGATAGCAGCCTTCGGGCTGGCGGTGTACGGCATTTCCTGGTGGGCCCAGGGCCAGGGGTACCTAGACATCGACTGGGATTACATGGCTAGGATACTCGGGAGGGACGTCAACGGCGACGGTGCGATCAATGGACTTGACATAATCTGCTACTATAGTTGGAACGGCTCTGGAGTAGAGGAGATAGTGGCCAGATCGGCCATGTTGTTCTTCGTAACCACCGCCGGAATCCTCCAGATGCTATTGGTTTGCCCCAGGTATAAATTCCTGTCCTACGACGGCAGAATTAACAGGAGCCTAATCTTCATCGGCCTGGCGGTGTTCATATTCCTGGTGATCTTCGTCATGTACACCTACTTCCCCATTGTGGCGGTGGATCTGGTGCAACTGGTGATATTCCCAAACGAGGTGTTCCTGGTCCTCATCGCTGTGGTGGCGATGTGGTTCTTCACCGAGCTGTTCGTGTTGAAGAAGAACGTGTTCAGACACGCGGTGAACAGGTTCGAGACCCTCTACATGAAGAAGCTCCGCGAGGAGTATATGAAAGGCGATGTTACGGAGGACGACTGAGCTTCAGGGGTCGTAGTCCCCGTTGCGGAACATTTGTACCATGACGTATGAGGCCATCCTGGCGTCAGACAGGGCGCGGTGACTTTGCACACCGTGAATGTTTGCCGGGTCGCCCTCGACAATCTTCGAGTAGGCCACGTCCAGCTTCGGGTACCTGTACTTCCTGCCGTAGTACTCGTTGGGGACTTTGCACACCGGGGTCGCGGCGAGCATAATGTCGTTACAGAGGGTGAACTCCCCCTTCATGTCCCATGGCTCCTGGAACAGGAACTTGTCCATGTCGTAGGAGATGTTATAGGCGGTGACCTTCCTGTTTCTCAGGATGCGGCGGACGTCCTTGATGACCTCCCTGGCCGGCGGCGCCTCGGCCACCATCTTCAGGGTCAGGTCGGTGTTCTGGAAGATCCACGCCTCCTTGTAGTAGTCGTTCCAGGAGTCCACATCGTAGCCGAGGACCGAGGAATACACGTCCTCTACGGAGCCCCTGCGGAGGGAAACCCTGCAGATCCCCACGTCGACAACCAGGTCCTTCGGTGCCCCCTCAAGCCCAGTGGTCTCGATGTCCAGAATGTAGATCTCGTCTGGCAAGAGTTCGTCAAGGGAGGTCACCCTGAATCCCTTGGGGTTCTCCGGGTCCCTCTCGTAGTTTCTGAATCCGCTCATGTCACGTCAACGGACAACAGTAATATGAAGGATGCTATGGGCGTCCGTGAAGTATGGCACGACGGTCAAGGGGATATTCGTATCGCGTCCGAACAGATTTATCGCAGAGGTCGATGTCGGCGGTGAGATGCAGAAGGTCCATGTCAAGAACACCGGCCGCTGCAGGGAGATCTTGGTGCCCGGCGCCGAGGTAGTGCTGGAGAACTCCAGGAATCCGGGCCGTAGGACTCGCTACGATCTGATCGCTGCCTACAAGGGAGACATCCTGATCAACATAGATTCCCAGGCCCCGAATAGGGCCTTCAGGGATTTCATCCCCCGCTCGGGGCTGTTCGGCAAGGATCCCATCATCCATCCGGAGTACACCTATGGGGACTCTAGGTTCGACTTCTATGTGGAATCGAGGGACAGGAGAGCCTTCGTCGAGGTAAAGGGTGTTACACTGGAGCACGAAGGCGTCTGCATGTTCCCTGATGCTCCCACCGAGAGGGGCCTGAAGCACATAAGGGGGCTGAAGAAGTGTATGGAGGAGGGGTACGAAGTGTACATGGCCTTCGTGGTGCAGATGAAGGGAATGAGGGTATTCACCCCGAACTATGCAACGCACAGGGAGTTCGGACTGGAGATGGAAAGAGCGGAGTCGATGGGAGTCGGGATAGTGGTTTACGACTGCCTGGTCACCGAGGACTCGATGACCGTAGACTCTCCGCTCCCCCACGTGTACGGTCACTGATACTCCTCGTCGTTATCGTAGGTCTTGAACCTTTTCCTTTTCTCGACAGGGTCAGAGTCCTCCAGGGCCATGATAAGCCTGATGTACTCGGAAACGGCCTTCTCCTGCTCGTTGATCATCTGGTGGACCAAATAGACGTTCTTCATGGTGGCGTTGGCCTGCATGAAGTTGCCGTCCTCCAACTCCTCTCTGATCATAGTGGTGACTATGGACTTCATTGACTTCGTTCCGGAACGGGAGTCCTCGTAGCCGATGACCGCGTCCATGGCGGCCTCGGCGATCTCCGGGTAGTAAACGAAGTCCATATTCTGGACCAGGTTGGAGAAGTCCTTCCCGAGGACATCCTGGAAGTGCCCATACCTCTTGATCTTGGAAATGCCAACGTCCGCCACGAGCTCCGATGGGGAGTACATGTCCCTCATGTCGCTAACCCTGAATCTGGAGTCGATCTGGAACTTGCGGACCGTCTTTCCAGATGGGGTGATGACCATGTTTTTCCTCACCAGATATAAGTCGATGTCCGGTCGGATCAACTTGTTGTACCCGAGGATCTTCCTCGCCTCGTCCCTCTTCTGGCGACTCTCTCTGTTGCTGTTGGTGATGGTGTCCGGTAACAGGATGACGATGACCAGGGCGATGTGTTGCACAAGATATTATCGATATAGTCTCCCAGCGACCACTGGTCACTGAGGAGCCAGACCACAACATACATGATCAGGCTGGTGACCACGACACGATGACTGACCATCCCAGTACACTCATCTAGTGGGACTTCTCTATGGCAGTAGCCCTAGTCTTTCATCCCGGGTCCAGCTCGCTCTTGGTGGACCCGAGTATGGAGATCCTGACGGTGTCGAACTTTGACTTAGTCGAACTGGAGGTGTCCTTGGACATTTCCTTCTGGGAATCCCCGGAGTCGATCCCCTGATGCCTCTTCTCATATCACGCACCTCCTCCTCAGCACGTTCCTGATGTTCTCCTGGGTCTCTTTGGCGATATAGGTTGTATTGACCATGTAGATCTCGCACTTCGATAGGTAC
>CAZXOR010000105.1:0-4461 GCA_964642395.1 uncultured Methanomassiliicoccales archaeon
ATCGAAAATAGGATGTTCTCATTATCAGAATGAACTGGAAGGAGCAACCGCTGTCGTTCTATGAAATTGTCGTGAAGTTCATCGGCTCAACGACGAACAAATCGAAACTTAAGTTCAAGTGTGTTCTGAACAGGTGGAAGTACAAGCCTGGAATCACTTTCAGTGACGAGAACTTCTCCACGATCAACATCAAAAGAGACGAATAGCACGATGATTGGAACTACACCATTGCTCCACACTAATAATCGCATCTTATTTTTTATCTTATCCTAAGTTCCTACATTCACCTTTTTAACCCTAAATCATATAGAGCCGTTTGACTTCGCGCGTGCGTAGTATGAACTTTATATAGAAGGACAACCACTCAAATGCATATGGGCAGGAACGACCTGATTAACACCACGAGGGCCATACTCGCCAAGGCCGGTTTCGACGTGTCGTCCGCCCTCAATCTGAGAGGGATCTGCTTCGACGTAGTCTCTAGACTCGACGAGCGCATCCTAGTCATCAAGATTCTGAGCAATATCGACGCGTTCTCTAAGGACAACGCGGACGAGCTCAAGACCTTGGCTGAGGCTCTGGCTGCGACACCTCTCGTCATAGGTGAGCGCTCGAGCTCCGGCGCGCTTGAGCCGGGCATCGTGTACTCCAGGTTCAACATATCTATCATCTCCAATGAAACCCTGGCAGACCTCTTGCTGGAGGAGACCCCACCCTTCATCTTCGCGGCCCCCGGCGGGCTGTACGTAAGGTTGGACAGTGAGCTGTTGAGGATGGTCCGCGAGGAACGCGGTATCAGCCTCGGGACGCTGGCGGAGACCGCAGGAGTGTCGAGACGTACCATCCAGATGTATGAATCCGGAATGGGCGCCATGATCGATGCCGCCCTCCGCATCGAGGAGTACCTGGGTTTGCCAATAGTTGAGCCTATAGACCCGTTTGAATTCAAGAACAAGGATAGGCGCGGCGAGGAGCACTCCGAGAAGGAGCCTGTGGACTCCTTCGTGGCGAACCAGCTGTGCAACTTGGGGTTCTCAGTCATCCCTGTGGTTAGAAGCCCCTTCGAAGCCGTCAGCCACAACGATAAGGCCGTGATGCTCACGGGCATGGGATCCGATGACGTCAGGCTCGTGCAAAGAGCGGTGGTTGCATCTGACATTGCCCGCATCATGGATCGCTTCTCCGTTCTCATCGTGAAGTGCAAGCACGAACGCAACAACATTAACTCCACGGCGGTTGTATCCAACGAGGAACTCGAGAAAATCGACACCCCCGAGGACCTCACTGACCTCGTGGCATCGAGGGGGACCCACAAATGATCGAGATCCCGATGGGCAACTGCAAGGTATGTATACTGCAGATTGTTAACGGGATCGTCTCCGAGGCCGACCGTGTCATAGAGGCGTTCGGGGGTTTCGAGGCATACGGCCTCTCCATCGGTTTCGAGGACATTGAGGCAATAAAGAAGAAGGTGTACTTGGAGGGGGAGTTCGAGGTTAGCGAGATCGATCTAGCGTATGCGCATAAAATGCAGGAGCTCACGGGGGAGACGGTGGAGATCCCGTCGCCGGCCATGTGCGTGCTCGTTGACCTCTGCACCAAACAGGGCGTCCCCGTAATCCCGCTGGATATGAACGACACCGACTTCACCGAGCTGTACTGTGAGACAGTCAAGGCATGGGACTTCATTAAGGAGCACCGCTTAGCCAAGAAGGGGATGAAAAGGAGGTTCACATCCGCAACCCCCGAGCAGTTCGCCAAAGATTGGGACAACTACATCAACGGCGTCAAGGGATACAGGCAGGTGTCTGAGAAGAGGGAGGCGTACATCGCCGACCAGATCAAGGACGCGGCCAGATACAGGAAGAGCCTGCTGGCCGTCATCGAGGTGGAACGCGTGGATGGAGTGCTGAGGCACCTGATGTGATGAGATGGTTTGCGATAGACGCGACAAAAACCGTACCGCCGGCTACGAATTATGCACGTCCTGCTGGGAGCCGTTGGATTCCTGCGCCGACTGCGAGAGGGCCCTGGAAGAGGGCTTTTCTTTCTGCCCCACCTGCAGCAGACCCCTGATTAAGTCACGGAAGTCTCTGGACACTTTGAACATGTTCAGCGTGTATATCGCGCCAATGGTGGCCGTCCTACTGATCATTGAGTTGATAGTCATGTTCGCCGGGGTCCCGGATACGTGGACGGCCGCCAAGGAGTTGTCCATGAGCGTTTTGGTCCTGAAGCCCGAGCTGGCCGTAGCGTGGGAGATCTCCGGCACCGTCCCGTCGGTTTTTTGGATAGTGCTAGTACTATGCATCACAGTGTCGGTGATTTGGCTGTTATTTCAGACCATTTCTTCGCTTAGGAAGAGGAAGTCTAGCGCATCGAGGCGTTCCAGCAGACCCCATTTTACTGGATTGGGGCCCTCCTGTGTGCATCGCTGCTGTTAAACGTCATCACTATCCTATTTCAGCTAGATTCCGTGGGGAACACCGCGGACGTGCCTATCGGACCGGTACCGGAGGCCCTACTGTCTATGGCCGACGCGGCCGTGTGGGAGGAGGTAATCGTGCGCATGGCGTTCATCGGCGTGCCGATGGCAGTGCTGGCTCTGTGCCACCTCAGGAAGGACTTCTGGAAGTACCTACTGGGCGGGTTCGGAATGAGCCGTCTGTCGGTCGTGCTTATTCTGGTGTCCGCGCTGGTCTTCGGGTTCGGCCATCTGAGCGGGTGGGGGTTCTGGAAGGTGCTGCCCACGACAATTACCGGCATCGCGCTTGGATACCTATACGTTAGGTTCGGCATCCACGTGTCGATAGCGTTCCACTTCCTGGTTGACTACATGGCTATCCTGATAGACGGCCCAACGGCGATCCTCATGAACCTGATAATGATCCTGATCATAATAGCCAGCATCCCTTGCCTCTTCGACATCTTCAGGAGGTTGAGGATCCTGCCCAAGGCCCTCCGCGAGATGCCTGCGGTGATTCCGCCGGATCAAGAAAGCAGGCTCTTCAGGCGGGACTGAGACTCCACCGCTGACTCCAGGTTCTTAGACTCGATGATGTAGTTGCCCTTGTAGAATGATAGGAGACCCAACACCTTCGGGAAGTCGATGTAGCCGTTTCCGATGGTCATGTGGGCGTCACTGTCGCCGTTGTTGTCGTGGATGTGGACGTTCGTGATTCTGTCACCGAAGGCCTCTACCATGGCTTCGATCTGACCCGTAGTGTTGGCGTGCCCTATGTCGAAGCATATTCCCAGGTCTGTCCCGTCCACGATGTTCGCCAGGTCTGAGGCCGTCCTTCCGAGGAAGAACGGGAACGACGGCATGTTCTCTATCGCAAGGGTGACTCCGTACTCCCGCCCGGTAATCACGATCCTCTTCATCGAACGTTTGGCCCTCTCCATTGCCGGCGCCTCGGTGCCGTTCACCGACATGGAGGAGAGCCCTGGATGGATGGTGACGGTCGTCGCTCCGATCTCTGCCGAGGATGCGATGGTGTCGCAGGTGACCTCCACTGAGGCCTCCAGGAGTCTGTCCGTTAGCGCCGCGACGTTCAGGTCGCATATTGGTGCATGCACCGAGCAACTCATCCCGCGAGATGAGATCATTTCAGATATCTCCCGCTCCCTGCCCACCACTATGTGCTCCGCTTCGGAGAATATCTCCCAGTGGGAAAAGTGCTCCGACACGGGATCGATCCAGTCAGACAGCGGCCTCGCGCTGAAGTGGGTGCAGGACATCCCGATCATGCCTTGATCTCCTCACCGTACACAGTCATGAGAGCGACCCTGTTGATGAATTCCTCCAGATCGTCCCCGGTTACGGTCACCTTGATGGCCTCCATAACGGGATTCCTGTCGGCGAAGGAGACCTTTCTCATGGTAGCCACCTGCTTGTTGATGCTCATGTAGGTGATGTCCCCGTGCAGATTCTTAGCAGGACATTCCTGGCGGCGTCCAAGATCCTCTGCCGGCGGATGATCCTCCCGAACCTGTCCATGGTAGGTGCTGTCCCCTTGTATCCTCTCTTCGAGAGCTCCAGCTCCGTGTCCGGGAATATCATAAGGATTGCATTGCGGACCTTTTCCGGGTCCTTGCTAGGGTTTACTGGGCATATGATTCTGATGGAGACCATGCTTCTTGAACCTGAATCCATCTATTTAAAGTCCAGAATCCAGCGACCTTCCGGAGAATACCTTATATGATTCGAGGTTGAAACTTGAATGATTAGGAATTGAGTTGGATTATGGCATGTGAATCCTGCGACATACAAAGCGTTCGTCCAATGCCAGAGGAATAACAAAGTTTTGAGAAAGTGAGATATCATTAAAGATGTGAACTTTCAAAAAGTGTACCGCATATCTCACAATCATACCAGGGTAGATAACACTAGCGCAGATACTCAAACGTACTTCGGCGGGGATTCGGATGGACTTGTCAATACCCTCACAGGGATCGAAA
>CAZXOR010000106.1:0-4457 GCA_964642395.1 uncultured Methanomassiliicoccales archaeon
AGGTCCAGTTCCAGGAAGTGGTTGCCGGAGCCCAGTGACCCCAGCTGAGGCAGGCCCCTTTTGCGAGCCTTGTCGCTGATGACCGAGATGTCCGCGTCCCCCATGCGGCCGTGCTCCTCGGTGACGTCCAAGTCGTGTTCCCAACCGTATCCGTTTTTCACCACCCACTCTGAGCCGTTGGCGAGGATCTCGTCCAGCTCCTTGTAACCTATTCTGGTGAATCCTTTGGAGCCTAGTCCGGAGGGGACGTTCCTGTACAGCTCATCCACGAGCTCGTCCTTCCTCCTGCTGAGATCCTCTAGGGTCAAGTCTGTCTTGATGAGCCTGACACCGCAGTTGATGTCGAAGCCGATGCCGCCAGGGGAGATGGATCCGGAATCCTGGTCCACTGCAGCGACGCCGCCGATGGGAAACCCGTAGCCCCAGTGGATGTCCGGCATGGCTATGGAGCTGCCGACGATCCCGGGGAGACAGGCGACGTTTGCGGCCTGCTGGGGGGCGTTATCGGCACGGATGGAGGATATCATCCTCTCGCTAGCATAGATGACCGCGTTGGTCCTCATGCCCGAGGACTCGTCCATGGGGATCTCCCAGCGGTTATCATCGATTCTGTTGAGCTTGCCTTCCCAGGTCACGTGTCGTCACTCCCGATATTCCTTGGAACGTATACGATATAAAAATGAAACGGTCGGAAGCCCGGCGGGACCATGGTGGCAGTGGTGCCAGGATCTGACGACAGTCCTAGGACGGTCATTCTCAATATCTGCAGAAATCCGATTTTAAACTTTTGAAATTCTACAAAAATCTGATATTTAGCCTTTTGAAAACTCATAAAAATTTGATAAATCCAAACGGTGACATCATCAAAATGTGCAGGAAGGTTACGGACGTCATCGAGAGGGGGGTATCCTTTGATAGCCATAAGGCCTTAATGATCGCGGGATCGAGGCAGGTGAGCAAAACTTATTCCGTTGAGAAGTTCTGGAGCGAAAGTTCAGAGGTCATTTCCTAGAGATCAACTTCAAGGACAACCCGGGTTTCGGCAGAATATTCGAAGGTAGTCTTGAAGTGGACGAGTTGGTGATGAAGATGAGTGTCGAGTTCCCCGACTTCAAGTTTGTCCCTAATGGCACTCTGACTTCCTAGATGAGATCTAGAACTGCCCTTAGACGTGGACGGCCCTAAAGTTCTTGGCAAAGGACGGCAGGTACAAGGTTATAACGTCAGGTTCCTGCTGGGAGTGAGGATGTTCGAGCTCTCCCTCTTCCCGATGGGATACATGACCACATTCAATATGTATTAATGGATTTCGAGGAGTTCCTGTGGGCGATCGGGGCATCCTAGGTGGCCATCGACGAGGTCAGGGCCGCGATAAGACGCAGTTAGCCAATCGACGAGTTCTTGTTCTCGTTGTTTAGCAGGATGTACACCAGATACATGGTAGTCGACGCGATGCCAGAGGCGGTACGTCTTTTCACGGAGACCAAGACGGCCATGGGCCTGAGGACGGTCTTCAGGGATCTCATAGAGAGGTACATGGGAGATGTGGACCAATGTGCGGAGGGTGTGGTCAAGGCCATTATTGAGTTCTGCCTCAGATCGATATCGGTGATTTTGGCCGCGAAGAACAAGAGATTCACGTACTCCGATGTGGACCTGAAGAAGACGGATGTGGCGGATTGCAGCAGACGCACCGGGTTCCGCTACTTTGTGCCGGTGCTCAACTGGCTGTCCATGGCGCACATCACATTGACGTGCAACAAGGTCTCCGAGCTCAAGAGCCCTTTGGAGGAGCGTGCCCGTCCGGGCATCTTTAAGCTGTACATGCTGGATACGGGAGTCTTGATATCCCTCTACAACACGAGCGTGTTCGGCGAGGTGTTCTTCGGAGACCTGTTTGTCAACGTCAGGGCCATTGCGGAGGACGCCGTCGCCCGGGTCTTTATGGTGGGTGGCCGGAAACTCATGTATTATGTGAACAGTAGCCCCAGGGTAGATTTCGTCACCGTGGTCCGCAGAAGGGTGTGCCTCGTGGAGGTGAAAGTCGAGGGCAACCGCGAATGTAGGTCCTTGAACGAATTGATGAAGAGGTACGGTGTGGAATGAATTATGTTCGAGACCAGGAACATCTTCGTAGATGACAAGGGCGTTTGCCACTCATCTGTTCGCCACATCGTTCATGGATGCCATCGACCCGCGTTCGGAGATGGATGTCGACAGGCTCAGGGAGACCTACAGTCGACTGCACCCGATCGGAGGTCGACGGGTATGGAGTGCCTATCCAGGGACTTCCTGTCCCCGAAGGCGGCGGCCACAAGCTCTGCCAGGTGCATGCATGGCTTCCCGCCCCGGACGGCGTCGTACTGCTTCTAGCACATGGGGCAGCCGACGACTATGAGGTCTGCGTCGCCGACTTCCTCCTGCCTCTCGGCCATTAGTGCGGCCCCTACGTTTCTGTTGCCTTTCCCGCAGCATCCAGGCCGGTAGTCGGTCGGCTCGCAACCCATGGCCCTCACCACGTCCTTCATCTTGTCGCTGTAATTGTGGGCGGTGCATCCCGGCTCCACCGCGACCCTCAGGGGCTTTCCTAGCTTTGGTAGCCTGTTCATGTGCTCGTACAGGAACCCGATCAGGTGCTCACTGCGAACGCCGGCCATCTTCATGGCCTCATCGCATCCGGCGCACAGGTCCACCAGTGGCCTCTTCCCAGTGGTCTCTCCCATTTTAAGAATGTGGCTTTTCCTATCCTCGTCGGTCATGGTCCCAAATTGGATCGGGTACATGCAGCATGTGAACTCCGGCAGCTCCCCGACGCGGAAGCCCATGCTCCCGAGCGCCAATGCCGCTGCGTACTCCACGTAGGGCAACTCGCACTTCACGACGCATCCGGGCATGACGTAGACGTCGTCCCCAGTCCACTACGGCTTCAGATCCGCACCGGGCGCATCCGGGGAGCGGTACATCGACAAGCCGGTGTCCAGGAACGCCTGGCTCACGGAGGTATCTAGGACTATGGAGTAGACGGCCAGCATCACTAGCTTTGGCTCAGTGGATTCGCAGACGCGGGAGCAGCTCCCGCACCCAACGCATCCGAAAACCCTCTCGTAGTCGCCCTCCATGACGGCCTGGGGGTCGCATCCCCCGTGGCTGTACGAGGGGCAGGTGTCCCTGCAGGCGCCGCATCCTATGCATCCCGCACGGAGCTTGTCCACCCTGTCACGTATTCTGGACATTTGTATCGGGGGACGGAAATGATTACATGATATTTGCAAGGCTCGCTCCCGTCCGCGAACGTTAAAGCGGTCGGAGAGCATACTGATCTCGTGAAAATATGGACGCAGAGATATAAACAAGAGGGAGCTCGGGAGCATTGAGGTCTCCCCTTTCGGCATGGGGTTCTCACATGGTTACGGGAGGCCCCCCCCCCCTCCTGAGGAGTACAGCACAGACGCGATACGTGTGGCCCAAGACTTTGATCGCATGTTCTTCGATATGACGAGGTCTACAGTCCGAACCTCTCGGGCTAGGGCACAACAAGCGCATCGTTGTGAAGGCCGTGGATGAGGTCCATGACAACGTCGTCCTGTCCATCAAGCTGTATGTGTACAAGCGGGAGGCTAATAAGGAGGGCATGTACAGGGCCATTCGCAGGCACCCGGAGATATTCATGGAGAGGCACCGCATCGACCACGTCGAGCTCCACTATATCCACAGGGTTGACCGCGAGGAGCCGGAGGAGAACGTGGCGCGGCCATGGGCAGGCTTATCGACAAGGGCATGATCGACGGGTGGAGCTTGTCCCAGGTCGGCGCGGACATCATCCGCAGAGCCCACAGGGTGACGCCATTGTCCGCGGTCCGAGGCATCTACTCGATGGTGGAGCGGGGATCGAAGTGGAGGTCTCGTCGTATTGCCTAGAACTCTATAGGCGCGGTGCCCTCCTCGCCAACAATAGTCTTCTGTCTGGGAAAGTCGACTCGGGAACAGACTTCCCTCACTCCGACGACGTCAGGAAGTAGGTCTCGTAATTAAGGCTCGGGAATATCGACGCCAACTGCCTCTACTGGACCTTCTGAGGTGCTGTACCGGCGGAGGGCGCCATTATGGCGTAGATGTACCTGCAAGTACTCGAACGTGGTGCTTACCCGGGTCGAAAAACATGGATAGGTTTATTGAGAACCTGAGCGTCTGGAACGTCGCGATGACAGACCAAGAACCGCCGACCCAGACTCTGCACTCGACGAGATCCCGGCACGGACACAAGGGGTACGAGGAGTTCGTCGGAAGTGGAACGCCGTCCTGGGGGAGCAAGCGATGATGGAGAACACCGCCCCGTTAAAAATCAACCCGTGCATTCATCAGAAGTTTCCCTTGTTACGGTATTAAGTCCTCATCTTGAGGTGCCTTCTTCGGACGTCCGCGGGGCATTTTGACCTCTGGCTCCTCGGGCATTTTTT
>CAZXOR010000107.1:0-4421 GCA_964642395.1 uncultured Methanomassiliicoccales archaeon
TGTCATCCCAAATGATAGGTCCTGTCATTTACTGTCCTCCTTCCTTGACTGCTCTCTTGATGAGTGACTTTCCGAGTGTGTAGGCGTAAAAGTACCCAAGAGGGTCCTTGATGGTGCTCATGATCTTGACGATCTCGTCCTCTCCGCAGATCGGGTCCTCGTCCAAGATGGGGAACAGGGAGGCAACGGCGGTGAACATGCTCGCACCCTGCTCCTGTACATCGGGAGAAGGCCCGTAGCATCCGCGGCAGGGCTGTCCGGCCCTGGTGCATCTAGCTCCGCATCCTCCGATGGTCGCGGGCCCGAGGCACAGGATACCCTGGTCCATCAGGCATTTCTCGGGCTGGATGTCTACCTCGTGGGGCTCCTTGATCTCGCTGATCCTGGTGTTCTCCTTGGTCCTTGGGCACTCCTCGCAGAGCGTCCTGGTGGTGACACCGATCTCGGTTCCCTTGGGCGGGAGTGGAATCCCGTTGTACACGAAATCCGCAACAGCCTTAAGCAGCTGAGAAATGGACTCGGGAAGGGGCGGGCATCCGGGGATACTATAGTCGACGTCGATCACCTGGTCTAAGGTCTTGACGGTGTCGAACAGCGTGGGGATGGTGAGCTCTCCCTCGGGAGCCTTGTACGAGGTCTGGGGGATCACGGATGCGTCCTTGTGGTAGTCGGCCTGGAAATTTGCGGAGGAGGGGGTCTTGGTGTAGACGTAGTCAAGGATCTCCTTTGCACCGCCGCTGACCAGGTTGGCCAGGGCAGGGCTTCCGCCGAAGCAGGCGCAGGTTCCGTAGCTGACCACGATAGCGGACTTCTGCCTAAGCAGCTTTACCATGTGCTCATTTTCAGAGTTCCTGATGGCGCCATTGATGATGGATACCGTAATCTCGCCATCGTTCATGGCGGCGATGTCCTTTTCCTTTCCGTCGGCGGCGATGGGCCACATGACGATGTCGGCCATATCGGCGACGGTCAGGAGCCTCTCATGGGTGTCCAGCAGGGACACGTCGCATCCACCGCATCCGGCCGCCCAGTAGACTGCCAGCTTGATCTTCCCTCCCGGAGGCGCTCCGGGGAGGAGGGGTCCGAGATCCGCTGCCAGCAGGCTGGCGTCCTTGGGGATCTTGTTATCGCCGGGGGACGTCACAGGAGGCACGATGAAGGCGTAGGGGTCGGGGTTTCTGCTCTCGGCCTTGGAGGCCTCCTTGGGTGCCTCGGTGGGCTTCTGCGCGGGTGAGACTTTCTCTCCCTTTTTTTTGAACAGTTTGTCAAAGAAGCCCATCAGTTCACCTCCTTCTGAAGAGGTGTGGGTCCGATGGTCTTGATCGTATCCACGAACTCCACGACTGTTTTCTGGAACTTCTCACCCTCGGATGCGGATACCCACTCGAGCCTGAGCCTCTTGGGGTCGAATCCGTACTGCTCCAGGACCATTCTGAGGAGGGCGATCCTTCTCCTGGCTCTGTAGTTGCCGCCGATGTAGTGGCAGTCCGCGGGGTGGCATCCGAGCACCATGACGCCGTCTGCTCCCTTGGAAAACGCCCTGAGGATAAACTCGGGGTCCACACGTGCAGAGCACATCGTCCTGATGATGCGGAAGTTGGTCGGCATCTGGAGCCTGGCGACTCCTGCTCCGTCTGCACCGGCGTACGAGCACCAGTTGCAGCAGAACGTTACGATTCTGGGTTCGAAATCTGCCATCTGTAATCACTCTCCTCCAACGGGATAGTCGAGACACGCGTCAATCTCGGCGATGATTTGTTTGTTCCTGAAGCCCCTCTGTTCCATCGCACCGGCGGGACAGGAAGCCACGCAGCATCCGCATCCCTTGCACAGACCGGGGTTGACGTTACTTTTGAGACCGCCGTTCGGCTGCTCTACGAGGGATATTGCGTTGTAGTCGCAGCATCCGACACAAACTCCGCATCCGTCGCAGCGGTCGGGGTTGGAGACGGCGGTGATACCCTCGGAGATCAGCTTGTCCTTGGAGATGATGGTCAGCATCCTGGAGGCGGCTCCGGAGGCCTGGGCGATGCACTCGTCCATGAACTTGGGCCAGTGGGCGGCTCCGGCCACGAAGACACCCTCGGTGGCGAAGTCGACGGGCCTCAGCTTCTGGTGGGCCTCGAAGTAGAATCCGTCCTTGGAGATGGGGACCTTGACCATCTTAGCGAGATTCTCCTTGTTCTCTCTGTCAGGGGCGATTCCGACGGCGAGGATCACGGTGTCGACAGGAATCTCGACCTCGGCACCCAGCGTGGCGTCGTAAGCCTTCACGATGTTGCCGTCGTATGCGGGCAGGTCGTCGTCCACAGGGTACCTGAGGAACCTGACGCCCATCTGGCAGGCCCTGTTGTAGAGCTCCTCGCGGAAGGCGTAGGTCCTGATGTCCTTGTGGATGACGGTGACATTGGCCATTGGATTCTTCATCTTGATCTGGATGGCCTCTCTCAGGGACGCGGCGCAACAGACACGGCTGCAGTAGGCGACATCCTTAGACCTGGATCCGACGCACTGGATGAATGCAACGTCCTGACCAGAGAAACTGCCATCCTCGATCTTCTTTTCTGCGACGATCTGGGTCATGACCTTGGGGTCCTTGCCGTTGTTGTACTCGGTGGGCTCGTAGGGAGTGGCACCGACGGCGAACAGGACCACTCCGACGGGGTAATTGGTTCCATCGGAGAGCTGGAGGTCGAAGTTACCGATGTATCCGGGGATGTCCTTGACGGTGACGCCCTTGTGGATGGTGATTAAGCCGTTGGACTCGACCTTATCGATGGTCTCCTTGAGGAAGTCCTCCACGGCAACTCCATCCTCCTTGTGACAAAAGTTGCGTGCGAACCCTCCGAGCTCGCCCTCCTTCTCGACGAGATGGACGGGGTATCCCTGGGCGGCAATGTCCAGGGCGGCAGTTATGCCGGTGATTCCCCCGCCGATGACGGCGGCGGCATTAGTAACCGGGATCTCGGCTCCGATGAGAGGCTCAAGCAGGCACGCCTTGGCGATGGCCATCCTCAGCAGGTCTTTGGCTTTGCTGGTGGCGGCCTCGTGCTCGTGCATGTGGATCCAGGAGCACTGGTCACGGATGTTGGCCATGTTGCATAGGTATTTGTTCAGTCCACCGTTCTTGCAAGCCTCCCTGAAAAGGGGCTCGTGTGTTCTGGGTGTGCAGGATGCGACGACGACCCTGTTCAGATCGTGCTCTTGGATGGCGCTGGAGATGGACTCCAAGCAGTCCTGGGCGCAGGCGTACTGGGACTCCTGGGCGATGACGACGTGGGGCAAAGTCTTGGCGTATTCGGCGACGGCGGGGACGTCAACTACGGATCCAATGTTGATTCCACAATGGCAAACCCACACTCCGACACGGGGCTCTTTACCCTCGACGTCCTTCTCGGGCGGGTAGACCTTGGGAGCGCAGGGCTCAAAGTCCTTATCCACGATATAGGCGCTAGCCTTTGCGGAGGCACCGCAGGCCTCGGCGACAGACGTGGGAATGTCCTTGGGTGCGGCAAAGGCCCCGGTGACGAAGATCCCCTTCCTGGTTGTCTCTAGAGGGTGGTAGACCGTGGTTTTGCAGAAGCCATACTCGTTCAGCTCGATGCCAAGCATGTCGGCGAACTCTTGGGCTCCTTCGGGGGGCACGAGTCCGACAGATAGGACAACCATGTCGAACTCCTCAGAGACTCCGTTGTTCTCGTCGTCGGTGTAGCTAATGGTCAGCTTCTTGGTTACGGGATCCTCCTCGACGTTCGAGACGCGGGCTCCCCTGTGCATCTTGATGCCGTACTCGTTCTCACCGCGGTGGATGTAGGCTTCGAACTCTTTTCCATAGGATCTGATATCCATGAAGAAGATGTCCTCTTGGAGGTCTCCGTGCTCCTTGGTGATCATGGCTTGCTTAGTCGCCTACATGCAGCACACGGATGAGCAGTACTTCTTCCAACCTTTCTTTTCAGACCTGGATCCGCAGCACTGGATGTAGGCAATCTTCTTGGGGTCCTCTCCGCTAGAGGGGACGACGATGTGTCCCCTGTGGGGTCCAGACGCACACATAATCCTTTCATACTCGATGGCAGTGACCACGTTCTGGAACCTGCCATAACCGTACTCGGTGGCATTGGTGGCGTTCCAAACATGGAATCCGGGAGCGGTGATGATGGAGCCGACCTTGATGGTAAACTCCTCATCCTTGTCGTCGTAGTGGATGGCTCCCTTTCCGCAGTTTTTGGAGCAGAGTCCACACTTCCCCTTCTTGATCATGTTGCAGTAGTCTTTGTCGATGATAGCAACACGGGGAACGGCCTGCGCGTGGGGGATGTAGATGGCCTTCCTCGTGGTGAGGCCGAATTCGTATTTGTCAGGAATGTTCTTCACAGGACACTTGGCGAGACAGTCGCCGCATCCGGTACATTCTTTGG
>CAZXOR010000108.1:0-4418 GCA_964642395.1 uncultured Methanomassiliicoccales archaeon
TGGGATGCCACATCACCGTAACACAAGCCAGAGATCTGTACCGCATCAACAAGTCGGTCAAGAAGACCGACAGGAACGGCTCCATAGAGCTGGCCGCCTACATGCGTAGGCGGCTCCACGGAGAGAACGAGTTCATCGAATGTGTCATGCCCTCCAAAGAGTGGATAACGAGGCGCAAGATCTGTACGACGATCTTCAATGAAAAGTATCACCTCGAAGACTTCAAGAGACGCGTGAGGTCGCACATGCTCTTTCATGGGATTAGGCTGTCTCGCGAGTACTCGGACATTTTCCAATAAGGCGATGATCGAACTGGAATTCACAGGGGACAACTATCTCAGAATAATGGTCAGTGAGAGCAAGGACATTAAGAGACGTACCAACATAGAGGTCAAGGTCATCGAACATTTGTTCGCTGACCTTGAAAACTACTAACTTCTCCTCTCCATACCAGGCTTCGACTGGGTTACCGCGGCCTAAATAGCCATAATGATGGAAATCTCCAGGTTCTTGACCAGCGGGGAACTGGCTGCCAGCTTCGGAGTGGTCCCGAAGATCAGAGAGTTTGCCGAAACCTCTCATTACTGCGGAACCACCCAACTTAACGACGAGTGTGTGGTGTTCGTCAAGTCTCGACAGTGTAGGATTCAGTCGTTACAATGCTGCACAACCGTCCAAAAGTCCACGGGAAGGCCCACAACCAAGTCTTGATCGCCTGCTCACATAAGCTCTTCACAGTCGTCTGATCGGTCCTGAGGAACAGATGTCTGTACACCAACAACGTGGGCCTTCTGGCCAGCGCAGCGGAAACGAAAGCGAAGATGAAGGACCACGAGAAGGAATAATGCTCCATGCCTGACGTCACGTTGCCAGCTGCCCAACGGGATAATTACAAGACTTCTAATCCATCCCATCGCGTGTGGCAGACGAAACAGAATATTGCGCAGTACTCGAGGAAGGTCGAATACGATGATACTGGTTCTCCGCACCTTGCGAATGGACGTGAAATAACAGACTGCCGGGTCTTAACAGTTGGCATCTGAACCGAAATTACAGTATGAAACCACCCGTCTTTGAGTCTAAATTTGTTCTTCTACTCAGTAACGTGCACGTACACGCTCAAGAATGCACGCGCACGTGCGAGTGCACATTACTGAGTACAAGTAACAAACTTAGGTTTGAAGCAGGAATAGTCCCTTCTATTGTGGTATTTTAATTTCATAGTCGTGTTTTCACATCACAATATTTAAATACATTTATTTTAGGAAAGAATATTGTCACAGTTAACTGGTATAAAGGACCGGAGAGGTCCCCGGCATGATGGTTACTGGACCATCCTTCTCAACGCGTACTGCAGGATTCCGCCGTTGGCGATGTATTCGACCTCCGCCGGCACGTCCACCCTGCAGTGGGTGTCAAACTCCAGCTTCTGCCCGTCCCTGTATGCCGCAACCTTGACGATGCCTTGGGCTCTAGATCCTCCAGGTCGATATCGAAAGTCTCAGTGTCGTTGAAACTCAAGGTCTCCGTGTTCCGGCCTGGGAGGTACTGGAGCGGGACGATCCCCATGCCCACCATATTGGACCTGTGAATCTTCTCGAAGGACTCGGCGATGACGGCCCATACGCCTGGCAAGAACGGCCTCTTAACCGCTCAGTCCCTATTGGATCCGATTCCGTACTCTTTGTCGGCTAGGACGATCAGGGGGTTCTGTCCTCCCTGTACCTGCGATAGGTCTCGAAGATGGTGTCTATGGTACCGTCCGGGTAACACGGAACAGCTGCCCTCGCTGCCCGGGACCAGCAAGTTCTTGAGCCTGACATTGGCGAGGGTTCCCTTGACCATGACCTCGTGGTTGACCCTGCGGGATCCGTAGGAGTTAAAGTTCTCAGGCTTCACGCCCTTGGACATAAGGTATCTCCCGGTATCACTGTTCTTGGAGAATGCTCTGGCGGGGGAGATGTGGTCAGTAATGATGAGATCTTCCAGCTTGGCGAGGCACCTGGTGCGGGAGATGCTCCTGATCCTGGGCTTCTCATAGATCTCGTCGAAGAACGGGGGGTTGCGGATATATGTGGAATCCTTATCCCACTGGAACATGGGGGAGTCTCCGCAGGAGACAATGTTCCACCTGGCGGACCTCTTGAAGATGTCCCTATACTTGGACTGGAACGTGGCGCGGGTGACGTACTCGTCCACCAGCTTAGAAACTTCGGTATTGGAGAGCCAGATGTCCCCCGAGGTAGACCTCTTTTCCATCTTTAGTCACGGCCAGGGACTCTCTGTCCAGATCGATGTCTACACGGCCGGCGATGGCGTAGGCCACAACCAGGGGCTGCGACGTTAAATAATCGGCCTTTACCAGGGGGTGGATTCTCCAATCGAAGTTTCTGTTGCTGCTGGTGATCGATGTCATGACAGAATCGTTGGCCTTATAGAGTTTCATCTCGTCGGAGAGGGGTCCAGAGTTCCCGACGCAGGTCATGCAGCCGTAGCTGCACGCCTGGAACCTAGCCTCTCCAGGTACACCAGCAGCCCGGAGTTCTGCAGGTACTGAGTGACTACTCTGGATCCCGGGGCCAGGAAGGTTTTCACGTAGTCTTTCGGCCTTAGCCCCAGATCGGCCGCTTTCTTGGCCACCAGTCCTGTGGCGATTATCACGGAGGGGTTGGCCGTGTTGGTGCACGATGTGATAGATGCAATCACCAGCGAACCGTCACCAAGCCGACCTACAACGGGCTTCCTCTGCTTTCCGATGCCGAGGACCTCCAGGGACTCGGCGAACTTCTCCCTCATCTCAGCTATGGGGATGAGGTCCTGGGACTTCTTGTGGTCCACCAGGCACGGCACCGCAGTGGACAGGTTCAGTTCCAGGGTATCGGTGTACTTCGGGTTCTCAGTATACCACAGGCCCTGCTCTTTGCAGTATTTTTCGACGGTGTCAATGTGCTCCTCAGTCCTGTTGGTCAGGCGGAGGTAGTCGATGGTCTTTCCGCCCACTGGGCAAAAGCCAATGGTGACGCCGTACTCCGGGCCCATGTTGGCCAAGGTGACAAGGTCAGCTAGGTTCAGGTTCCTATAGCTTTCGCCGTAGTACTCTACGAACTTGCCGACAACTCCCTTCTTTCTGAGCATGTGGACAACAGTAAACACCAAATCTGTAGCATTAACTCCCTCATTGAGTTTGCCGGTGAGCCTAAACCTAATCACGTTGGGCAGCTTCATGTAGCTAGGCTGGCCGACCATGGCTGCCTCCACCTCGATGCCCCCAAGGCCCCATCCAAGGACGCCAAGGCTGTCGATCTGAGTGGTGTGGGAGTCGGCACCGAAGCAGGAGTCGGAGTGTGTGATCTTCACGCCGTCCACGTCCTGACATAGACGAGCAGCGACAGATACTCCGGGTTGACCTGGTGGCAGATATCGTCGCCGAAGGACACGACGCGGAAGTTTTTCAGAGATTTCTAAGCCCACTTGAATAAGCATATCTCTCCCTGTTGCGCTGGAAATCCAGTTCCTCGTTGAGCTCTTGAGCGTCATCGCGACTGACGTAGTTGGTGTTAACGGAGTGGTCGATGACCAGATTCACGGGCATTAGGGGGTCGATAAGCTCTGGGTCTCTGCCCATGGCGGCCACGGCTGCCCTCATGCTGGCCATGTCGGTGATCATCGCACCACCTGTCAGATCCTGCAGTAGGACCCTGGCGGGAATTCAGGAAATGTCGCAATCCGTATTCCCACGGGGTTCCAGGACGTCGCGGTGAGGACGTCCTCGTCGGTGATGTGGACTCCGTCACGCTGTATGAGCACATCCTCGATGAGGATCTTGACGGAATAGGGGATCTTCGAGAGGTCCTTGATGATACCTTTTTCCTCCAGCTCGCGAAGGCTGTAGATGGTGATGTCCCCCTCATTCGTGGAAATGGTTCTGGTGCACGGTCCAACTTCTGTCATGAGCTGAGACTCATATGAAGCGGAGTTAAGCGCGCATATTATAGGAAGTGCGCGCGTGAGAGTCAACACAAACCGTGTACTCCGCACATATCGAGACTGATCAGTTTCAGCCCCTTCCGATACTCCTCCCACTCCCAGATCGAACCTGTAAGTGTTTTGCACAGGTCGTTTCTTGGTCTACTTTTCGAATAGATATTGAAGATATATCCGAAGACAGTTAACCGTCCATTAAAGAGATTAGCCAGACTCGTCGTAGCATGAAATTGGCACCTTGATTTGATTTTCTGAGTCGAGACAGATCACCCGTTGGCACCATCTTTGTACACGTGCGCAACTGTCCATAACGGATTCTCCGAAACTCCTCATATAATCATATTAGGGGTGTCGAATCCACATCTCGTCACACCCTCACAGATGTGTGGATTGAGAATCCGGACACTGTGAACCGATTTTCGGTAATGTAATCA
>CAZXOR010000109.1:0-4380 GCA_964642395.1 uncultured Methanomassiliicoccales archaeon
AGATGTCATAAATCAATCCAACTCAATTCCTAGTCATTCAAGTTTCAACCCTGAAATAAGGAGGTGGACCAAGAGCCGGACCAGGAGACAACATTAATTGCCTATAATCTGTTGGCACCATGCCATGGTGATGATCGTTTTTTCGTGCTAATCACTGATGGATAGACGGGCGAACTGAGTGGCACCCCTTCCCAGCCTAACCCGTATATAATCAACCCCTGATTATACAGACATGCCAGTTCTCCAGGTCGCACTCGACTTAATACAGCTGAACAGAAGCATCACCATCGCCCACGAGGCCGTGGACGGAGGCGCGGATTGGATCGAGGCCGGAACCCCTCTGATTAAGAGTGAGGGCGCTGAAGCCATCAGGGCGCTCAGGCGCGAGTTCCCCGGGAGGAAGATCATCGCCGATACCAAGACCATGGATGTCGGCTCCTTCGAGGTCGAGATCATGGCTAAGGCTGGGGCCAACATCGTCACTATCCTCGGTCTGGCTGATGACGCCACCATCGAGGAGGCGGTGATGGCCGGCAGAAAGTACGGCACGGAGATCATGATCGACATGATCAACGTGCCCGACCGTGTTAAACGCGCGAAGGAGGCCGAAAGGCTCGGAGCAGCTTACATCTGCATGCACATGGGCATAGATACACAAATGAGGGGCGAGGAACCGCCAATTGATGTGCTCAGGAGGATTGTGGAGTCCGTCTCCATCCCAGTGGCCGTAGCAGGAGGTATCACCGCAAAGAACGCCGGCGAGTACGTTGAAGCCGGGGCGACAGATGTCATCGTCGGAGGGGCAATCATCAAGACTAACGACATCAGGGGCGCCGCCGAGAACATCAAGAGATCCATGTCCGGAGTGAAAGTCGACACGGACCTGGCCAAGAAGTACTCCGAGGAGAACCTATTCGAGGCGTTCTCCAGGGTGTCCACCTGCAACATCTCCGATGCGTTCCACAAGCAGGGTGTCATGATCGGCATTTTACCTCAGTCCCTGCAGCATAGGCAGAGGATGGTCGGTAGGGCACTCACGGTTCAGACTACAAATGGCGACTGGGCGAAGCCCGTGGAAGCCATCGACCACGCTAGAGAGGGCGACGTCATTGTGGTTGACGTAGGAGGCGCCCCGGTGGCCGTCTGGGGGGAGCTTGCGACGTGCTCTGCCATGGTCATGGGTGTGAGAGGGATCGTCATCGACGGCGCCGTGAGAGACATTGACGACATCCGTGACCTCAAGTTCCCTGTGTTCTCCCGTTTAGTGGCACCTTGCGCTGGCGAGCCTAAAGGATACGGTGGCATTGGCATCGAGGTTACGGTGGGCGGACAGAGGGTCCGCGCCGGTGACTGGATCGTGGGCGACGAGAGCGGGGTCATCGTCATCCCCAAGGAGGTGGCTGTCGAGGTGGCCAACCGCTCCCTGGATGTCCACGAGAGGGAGAATAGGACCCGTGAAGAGATCCTCAGGGGATCCACGCTCTCCAAGGTCAATGAACTGGCGAAGTGGGAACCCGTCAAGTGACGGAGCCCGGGACTCAGTCCCAGAACCTCTCCTTAATCTTTTGGCGGTTGGTCTCCAGCTTCTCCCTCTGGGCCGCCCTCTTCTTGTCCCTTATCTCCGCCTTCACCTTCTTCGCCATCTTCTTCTCGAGATCCTGAGCCTCCTTGAGCTCCATCAGCAGTTCGGTAGCGTCGTAACGGATGGTAGCGTGTCCGAATTTTGAAAACCTGTAGTCGAGCATGGTGGGGTTACTCTCGTCGGCGAATATCGCGAGGAAAGTGCAACCCTATGAAACGTCCAATATGACGTACTCTAGCACGAACTTGTTCTTGCTGGCGTCCTTGCTTCCACGGCGATCTCAGTCAGGAACTCGATCCCCCCTTCCAGAAAGACCCTTAGCAGTCCTCCAAGAATCCTTTGAGCATCCTGATCGAGCCACCCTTCCAGGTGTCGTCGACGTACTTCCCATGTTAAACGTGTCCATCACCTTGAAGTCCCCGTCCTTGTGCTTCACGAGCATGGCTTGGGAAATCTTGCAACTAAGGGACTGGGAGTCGATTTTTAGCATGGTGAAGACCTGGTAAGCTTTGCTCTTTATCTCGAATCTGGATATGATGACGTTTTGCATTGTATCATCTCGACGGTTTGCTGGAATTTCTACCCATCGACGAGGTATTTAATCGGGCCAGGACATCTATTGTCTGTTGTTGAATTCTAGACCGATATTTATAAATACTTTGTACATTGCGTTCGAAGTGTCCCGTTTTGAAGAGAAAGAATGGTCCACCCTCATATACTGAGGGCGATGGGTCGGAGGTTAGTGGAAACATGAGGAGGTGGGGTCGTACGCCCCGGTTCCCCTCAGTAATGGCTGTAGCCATTGAGTTTCTCGTTCAATTTCCTGAGCTTCTCGATCCTGTCGGGAGTCGTGGGATGGGTGTGGAACAGGCTAACCAGTCTCGAAGTCTTCTTCTAACCGAAGGGGTTGGAGATCCACATGTTCGCGGACGATGGGTTGTCGTAGTTGTTGGTCTTGGCGGAACATCCAGACTCGATCTTGATCAACGCGCTGGCCAGGGCCATTGGCTTCCCAGTCAACCTAGCGCTGAACTCGTCCGCCAGGTATTCGCGGTTTCTGGACACCCCTAGCTGGATCAGCATCGCTGCGATAGGCAGGGTGATATCAACTATAATCGCGACTAGGAAGTTTTTGCCGTTATTTTTGTTGTTAAACGGCGCCACCCAGACGGCCATGCGGGTGACGTATGACACCAGGGAAGCCATGGTGGAGGCGACCGACATCACCAGGATGTCCTTGTTCTTAACGTGTGACAGCTCGTGCGCCATCACGCCTTCCAGCTCCTCGTCAATGAGGAGGTTCAACAGCTGCCTCGTCGCGACGACAGCCGCGTTCTTAGGGTCCCTCCCAGTGGCGAAAGCGTTAGGCATGGGTGTGTCGGAGATCCCGACTTCGGGCATCGGGAGGTCTGCCCTCATGGCGAGGCGCTCCACTATGGAGTAGAGCCTGGGTTCCTGCTCCCTGGTCACGAGGTGGACTTTGTTCGCCCTGAGAGTCATGTTCTTAGAGAAGAAGTACGAGAACACGTTGAACAGGACGGATACGGCTAGCATCATGGCTAGCCCGTAGAGCCAGTTGCCAAGCTAGGCCCCTACGAGTGTGCCGATTACTACCAGCAGTGAGGTCATAGCCGCGAACATGGCAGCGGTTCTGAGACGCCAGTGCATATAGATCGGTCTTTCGTTTATCCGACTTATTATTTAAGGATATCACTCGTCGCTTCGGAGGGACAGTTCATCCTTTGTACATCGTGCCCACATAGAACTTGTCCACGCCGTGCAGGCCCAGCTAGGTCCTGAGATTCAGTATCCCGTCTATGCCGGTACAGTGGTTGAGCTTTAGCATGCCGACGTTCCTGGACGAGAACTCCTCAGCGTACTGGTACGCCACAGGCTTCTTGACCTTCTCCAACAGGACCGCGCCGATAAAGGCATCGGGGTACCTGTTGAACCTGGAGAACACCGCCTCCAGGACCTTAGCGGGGCCCTCAATGCCGCGTCCGGAAACGATGTTGAGCCTTCTGCCCTCCACCACTAGGTACCTCTCGGAACCCTCGTTAAATCTGAACATAGGCGTAACTGTGATCCCCGGAAACACCTCCAGCCACCCGTCGTCGTGGATGAACTTGACCTTGGAACGGTTCTCGTCGGACACCCCGACGCTGGATGAGAACAACCCGAGCTTTCCCTCGTACAGGCCCTCCGGCGCATACACGTCAATGGGGCTCTCCCTCATGTCTAAGAATCCGTCCAGGGCTCTGCAGTTGTCCGGATGGGTCTGGGATATGACGACTGCGTCCACGGACTCGGGGTCGATCTCCAGATTCTCCAGGTTGTGCTTGAGGTACCTGTTCTTTAGGCCGGTATCGAGGAGGATCCTCCTGCCGTCCCTCTCCACCAGCACGGAGAAGCCTTTGGCTCCGATGAGGGGCGTGTTCTCCAGGGCTCCTTCGTCGTAAATACACGTGATCGTCGTGTCCATTGAAATTCACCTCTTGTAGAGCTAGTCGGGTATGTCGCCACATATCCTGTGGATGCTCTCTACTGGTATCTGCCCATTGGTCAACCACGTCTTCACCCTCTTGGGGACGGTGGTGACAGACATGATGGCGCCCGGCCTCTCTGGGTCGTCGATGTAATCCGTCTCCAGCATGAAGCGGTCTGTCCCCTTGGAGAGGGCCTCCCTTGTGTTGGCCTTGGATGCGGGGATCGACGGCATGACGCCGCAGGTCTCCTCCTCGGTTACCCATGGCGGGGACGAGTGCTTGACGACCAGTCCCCTGTCGAGGCCCGCCCTG
>CAZXOR010000110.1:0-4349 GCA_964642395.1 uncultured Methanomassiliicoccales archaeon
GCTGTTTCTCGTCTAACTCGGGCATCATCACACCGAGGAATTCCTGTACATCGTTAGAATCAACCACGCACTGCATGGATTAACAATACAAGATATAGAAATAATCATTAATTTAATTCTTTAACAAACCCTAAATTATATAGAATCTATCAATCGCTAAGCGAGCGGATGCACAGCTTATAACGGTACACGGGCTACAACCTCTCATGAAAGTGCTCGCGCTTAACGGAAGCCCCCGCCCCATAGGGAACACAAGCAACATCCTCCATGAGGTCACAGACCAGTTCGAGAGAGAGGGCATCGAGATGGAGATCATCTACCTCTACGAGTATCAGTTCGTGAACTGCAACGTCTGCCTGACATGCGAGATCCGCGGCGACGGAAGGTGCATTAACGAGGACGACGGGTTCAACGACCTGCTGGACAGGATGAGGGCCGCCGACGGCATCATTATAGCGGCACCCACCTACGCCAACGCCTGTCCCAGTATGATGCAGACCTTCATGGAGAGAGCTTCGCTGGTCTTCGGGAAGGGCGACCATGGGCTAAGGGGCAAGATAGGAGGGGCCATTGCCGTCTGTGGACACGACGGAGCCTCCCTGGTGTACAACCAGATGGTAGACTTCATGTTGATGAATAAGATGCTGGTGTCAGGGTCTCATCCGATGCCGATCGTGAGGGCGTTGAATTCCCCCGCATACGAGGACGACAAGGAGGGGATGAAAGGCGTCCGCTCCTTGGTCCAAGGGATGACCGACGCTATCATGCACCTCAACGGGTATGCATGAGGCACGTCGTCTGACCTCCTCTTAATCATGATGAGAATGGACCCGGTCTTTTCCTCCGGGCCCCCACCCCGGAGGATCCGAGGGGCGGTCAGAAGAAGAAGAACCCGCAGCCCTCGGAGGATGAGATCTTCGCTACGGCCTCCATCCTTTCAATGGAACCACTGTAGCGCCTGACCATCATCTTTCCCTCCTTGAGAAGGGCCTCCCTAAGGACATGGCACTCCTTCAAAAGCTCCTGCGCGTCCTCCGAGGTGAACCTGCGCCCCTCCCTTGCGGCCTCGGGCACGGAGGCGACAATGGGGCACCCGTGCCTGCCGGCGATCTCCGGTAGAAGGCTGTTGTTCTGGCCGAACGTTCCGATGCACCCGCGACCCTTGTCCCACGACAGGGAACAGTTTGCGCACACATCGTTCATCTCGTCGAAGCTGAGCATGTCCCAACCGGTGAGCCTGTCGTCGGAACCGGCCTTCTCCAGAATCTTCTCGAGGATGTCTACTGGCAACCCGTCGGTGACAATCCACCCAGTGCAGACCCTCTGGACCAGGGGCTCCAGGGCAGCCCTGTCCTCCTCCTTCTTAACTTTGTCGATGTAGATAGCGTCAGTCTTAGGATTGATGCGGTTGCGCTTGATGAAGGCCTCCCATTCCTTTACGGCTGCCTTGGCCTCGTCGATTCCGACCTTGGTGTCATACTCCATGTGTTCCTCGAATCCGGAGGGGTCCTCCAGATGGACCTTGACGATCTTCCCGCGAAGCTCCCTGCATGGCGCGCTCGGCGCCTCGGTCTCGCATATCCCGATGTTGATTCCCATGATCGTTCACCTCGGCCGGACCGCTCCGACCGGATGGTATTCGCCGCACTGATTCTAATAAGGTTGGTTCAGGAGACTATTGTGTTGGCGCCAACCATCGACACTCGGTCGGAACGTTCGATCACTATTGAAACGGATTGATGTCATGTTGACATTTCTGTTACGTGCATGCTCGATGCATCATATGCGACCCCCGCATATGGTCCGGTTTGAAACTGGAAGACGACGACTACTTCGTGCGCAAAGTGACAGACTGTACCCCAACTCCGCCCAGACGAAAATGCTTGAGCGTCATCTCGGGTTGTGCCACCGTCTACAATATGATGATCAAGGCCTTTTTTCGGATCTTGTCAATAAGTTCTCGAAGAAGTTCGTCTTCAACCTTAACCGCAGGGTGAAGGATATCTCCGACGTAGATTCGGAGCTGAAGGGAGAGTCGTACGGCACTTGACGCTACAACATTTCATTCAGGATACATCAGGCCATGGAGGGATGCGCCTATGATCCAGAGACCGGGGAGTGCAGGCATAAGCCCAAGTTCAGATCTGAGAGGAGATACGGTTCCCTGACATACAACATTCCTCAGGGCTTCGGATTCAAGGGGGACAGGTTGGTCCTGTCAAGATCGGGAAGACCAGGTACCGCAACTGTAACCGCCCAAAGGGCGGTGAGATGCGTACCTGCACAATTATGAGAAAGGCCAGCAAATGGACGCCGATATCGCCTACCGCGTTCCGAAAGTCCACAGGAGCGAAGAGAACATTGATAAACCATCCCATCTCAAAGCTTACAACCTTGAACTGGTGGATCTGATAACCGACACGTCGGGAAGAGGGTTGGAATACCTAATTTCTACGCTACCAAGAAGAAGGAGATCGGGAGGATACAGAACAGAATGTCCAAAAGCAAGATCGGATCCCCGGAATGGGAGAAGGATAAGCTCAAAATCGCGAGGATACACGGCAGGATCTATTGCAGGATGCGCGAGTTCCTGCATAAAGTGTCGATGGACAGGGTCGACGGCCGCTTCGCTATAGCTCTTGAACGGCTGGCGCCTAAACCGATGAATGAGCGGTCTTCGGGTCGCTCGATGTATAAAAGGTATACAGAGGCGAGTTGGTGGACGCTAATCGCTATGTTGGAGTACAAGGTAGAAGGGGTCGGTATCTGGCTGACGTTCGTGAATCCCCGGGACACGTCCTGCCCTTGCTTAAGGTGCGGGAGTGTAGTCGCCGAGCTGTCCTTGTCCGAGAAGACCCACCGTTACAGATACTGCGGCTTGGTTATGGACAAATAGGGACAAAAACGCCGCCCTTAACATACTGCACAATGGTTTGGATGTACAAACCCTCTGCTTATGGTGGTGAATGGCCGACGGCGACGCCGTCGGCCATATGAGTCACCGTGTACCAGCGGCTTCAAGTCGCCAACACGCCGATCACATAGCATCTTATCATTGTGCGAAGAGACGGACATAAAAACAAGAGAGTGTCCGCTGGTAGACAAGCTCACCTTTTGACTATAATGCAGACGATGTCCTCATCGGCGACTACGTGGTCCATGCCCACGGTTTGCCCTGGGAACTTGGCGCTCTTTCCCCAGATCATGGCATAGCGAAAGTTGTTCCTGAAGTCCCTGTGGATTAGCTCGCACACATCCCCGATGGTGTTCCCGCGCTTGACGATCAGTGGGATGTCTAGGTCCGCCTCCTGACCCTGAGGCTTGAGAAAAATGCGGATCATATCGATTGTGTCGTACAGGACTTGCTTCAGGTTGTCAATGCCGTATCCGGTGGCAGCGGAGATCGGGACGCAGTGGTATTGCCTGTGCATTCCCAGGACCGCCTCCAGCTGCCCCTCCTTAGCTAGGTCCACCTTGTTGATGGTCATGACCGCCTTGATATACACCCTGTTGCCGGCCAGGACGTCCAGCATCTGCTCGACGTTGATGTCCTCGCGGACGACGACCGTCGCGTTCACGTGGCCGTATGCTGAGGTCATGTCCTTGATGGTCTCCACTTCGATTTTCGTTAGCTTCAGGGTGGGCTTGACCAGGATGCCCCCATGGTCGGAGTGGGAGATAACAACATCGGGCTTCTTCTGGTTCAAGCGAATCCCTGCGTTGTACAGCTCTATGAAGAGGACGTTCATGTTGGGATTGAAGATGTCGACCACCAGGAGGATGACGTCTGCGGACCTGGCGGCGGCGATGACCTCCCTCCCGCGCCCCTTACCGCGAGATGCATCCTTGATCAGACCTGGCATGTCCAGGATCTGGATCTTGGCGTGGTTATACTCCATGACCCCTGGGACGACGTCGAGGGTAGTGAAGTGATAGGCCCCCACTTCGGACTTGGCGCCGGTGAGCTGGTTCAGGAGGGTGGATTTCCCTACCGACGGGAACCCGACCAGGGCGACGGTGGCGTTGCCTGCCTTCTTGACGTAAAACCCTTTGGTGGGGCCCTTGGAGGCGCGACGCTTTTCATCCTCCTGGGTTAGCTTGGCGATCTTCGCCTTGAGCTTGCCTATGTGACCTTCGGTAGCCTTGTTATATTTGGTCTTGGAGATCTGCTCCTCCAATTCCTTGATCTGCTCCTCGATGGTCGCCATGGCGTTGCACCAGGCTACTCGATGGGGATCGCATATTTAGATTAGTTGCCAGCCCCTATATACATCTGGGGGTACTCTCGGATCCCCTCGGTGACAGCATCCTCGTCGATCTCGTCGTTCAGATACCTATTGGCGACGTCC
>CAZXOR010000111.1:0-4329 GCA_964642395.1 uncultured Methanomassiliicoccales archaeon
GAATCCGTCAGAACCGATTGATTCCGTGACTAGAATTGCTCATTGAAAGTACAAATGATGGTCCTCCGGGGCGTAATTGCCCATTCTCAGGCCTATGTAGAATCATAGACTTTCGACCCCGGTGAGGATGTTGACGAATTCATGCAAATTTCCGTCGAAGTACATTTGAGTCTCTGCGCTAGTGTTATCTACCCTACTACGATTATGCGAGATACGGTACACATCCTAAAATTCACATCTTTGGTGATGCCACGCTTTCTCAAAATTTTGTCACTCCTATGGCATTGGACAAACGTCTTATCTGTCGCAGGATTCACATGGCCATAAATCAATCCAACTCAATTCCTGATTACTCAAGTTTAATCTTGAATCATATAGAGGGTGTCCACATCTGGCTTTGAGAGACAACGTTTATCACCCGTGCGCTGATTCGACCACGATGGATACCGAATCAGCATTCGAGGACATCAGGAAGGACATCATTGAGGGCAGAGGTCCTCTGGTCGGACCAAAGATTGTGGACATAGCCGAGGTCAACGGCGACCCAATGACGAGGATCAAGTGCTTGTCCCTGCTCAAGGTGGTGAAGGACGACACCGCTTCGAAGAAGATTCTCTGCATGCTCCTGATGGATCTCCCGGAGGACCGCATGTTGCTGGTCCAAATCGCGGAGGCGCTACGCGGTCTCGAGTACCCCTCTAGCGCCCTGTCGATCCTGAAGGACATGGAACAGGACGACCCTATCTTAAGGATGTCTGCCCTCTGCCTTTTGGATCTTGAATAGTACGAGGACGCCCTTGAGTACGCCGGCAGGATATCGAAGATCACGCTCTTTGATCGCGTGATGTTGACGGAGATCCACAGCGCTCTCGGGATGCACCAGAATGCCATCGAAATCGCCACCGGACTCCTATCCAAGTTCCCGAACAACTACCAGGTCCGCAGGGCGTACGTCTCCGCACTGATACTGGCGGGGAGGGACAAGGATGCGGCCAGGTACGCGAGGGCCGCGGTGAAGGACAAGACCGCGGACTCTAACGCCATCGCCGCCTACGTCCTAAGGGTCGCAGGCAACTATAAGGCGGCCGCCGGGTACGCCATCAGGGCCTTGAACATCGACGGCGAACACATCGGGGCGATGGAGACGCTTGGCATCTGTCTCGCCACAACGGGCGAGTACAACAAGGCCAGAATTGTGGCGGGTGCCATCAACGAGAGATCGCCGGGCGACAAAGCGGCACTCAACGTGCTCTCTTACTGCGAGGGGCACTAATTCTGTTCTTCAGAAAGGAACGTGCGGCTGGCAGGTCCCCCGCCCCCTCTTTCAGTCACTTCCACAGTCTATTTTTCCGTTTTCATAGTTCAGGATCTTGACTTTGATCTGCGGCCTTTTCTCTTCGACACACGGTGCTTATGGTCGGTCATGAGGTTGTGCCAGAACTTGGGGGTGAACAGGACCAGAGCAGTGATGACCTCCAGCGACCGATCCACATCATAATAATAAGGACTAGCTTGAGGGGTCCTGCAGCCTGGCGAAACTACCAGTTGATCCGAAGTTGCCTAATCCCATCCCCCGTTGGATATGCTGGATATCGCCAGCCCCAGGGAGTCAATGATGCCGATCTCCTCACCGGTAACGGTAGGCTGGACGATCCCCATGACCAGGATGACGATGGTCTCGATGATGGTAATTATGAAGATCAGTAAGACCATGAGGACTGGCTGCACGGTCTCCGTGTCCACGCTGGAGCCAGCCATCTTCACGTTGTAAACAGTGTTGGGGTGAACCAACTTACCGAAACTATTTCTGAAGAACTCGTAGATGATCCTGATCCTACTGAACTTGATGCCTTCACTGGGGGACCCGGAGCTGCCGCCGTAAGGGCCACCACCATCAGTAAAAAGATGCACTGCTTAGGGTATAACGTAAAGTCATTGACGTACAGGACGGTGATGGTCCCGATGGACACGGTGGTAAACAGTGCGTTCTTGAAGGCCTCGTAGTGGCCTTCCAACCCCTCCACCGTGGTCTGCCCGTCCCCGACCATTAAGATATATACGATTACCGAGATGTCAAGGAACCACATTAGCATAGTTTTGAACTCCGAGTTCTTGCGGTAAACTCCCCTCTCACGCCTGTGGATGGCCTTGTAGTGAAGGTAAAAGTTGGTAGCCACCAGGAACATGAACAGTATGGTGATTAGCTGGATGACATCGGAGTAGGACATCATGTTGTCGTTGATACACACGAGGTCGCCGATGGAGACGGTGGTGCACATAAGGCAGAACGCCTCCAGCGGGCTATGCCGCAGATGAGCATAAGCACCAGGTTAATGAGGCTCAGCAGGGCGTAGGAGTAGATAAAGGATTTCGCGGCATCTCTCATCTTTATGAAATAGCTCGACGAATCGGATCTCGACAGCTTGTTACAGAAGACGTTTCTACCAATGCTGAACAGCGGCAGCATGTAAAGGAACACTATGATGATGTTACTACCCACATGGTAAGGACCCCCTAAACGAGGAAACTCATAGGATGTGATTCAACGTTTTCCATTACCGTTAGCCCATTGGTGGTGATCCGCTGACGGCTTCGAACAGCGAGTCCATGAAACCCACCCCAGAGGAGGAAGGGCATTGTCGACACCAGGAACATGAAAAGTCAGACCATTCCGATCAGCAGTAGACCGTTCGTGGAGTGAAACCTGCTGGAACCTTTGAAGAACATCAGCTAAAACGCTCTCAGGATCAGAAGCGGGGGCACCAGCGCGAGAAACATGACTTCATTCTCGCCAAGGTACAGGGCCAGGACGGCGAGCACCAGTAACAGCAGCTCGAATACGATCTCCAAATACCGAAGGTGCGTATGATGGTGCTCTCGATCCTCCTACGGGCACCTAACTCTGGCATCCTGAACTCCAGTTTCACACCTTCTGGATGCAAATATCCTGATAAGGTTCGAGCGGTGGGCGAAAGAGGTGAAAACGATGACAGCGTCGTCTTTCTTGAATATGCTGTCTAGGCGGGGGTAATATGCCGTCGCCCTTCTTGACCGTCCTATCCTCACGCCTTTCGGGACCACCAGGTCCTTGATGTAGCGATTCAGGAGTTTGGACTAGTCGTCAACCATATGGATAAAATAGAACTCGTCCTGGTCTTTGACTATCATGATGGCGATCTCGTCCGAGATAGTGCTCTTGGTGATCTTGTTGGATATAATCCTGAAATAGTCGATGATAGTCTTGATACCCGTGTATTGGAAGATATTCTTGTACTCCTTGTGAAATAGCGTGTGATCACTTTCCTGGAGTTATGCCTCTAGACGGTCATGTTCATTAGCAGGTTGGTGTCGTTCGCGTGGGACGTGAAGACCAGAGTATCCGCACGGAATATGTTCTTGTTGTTCTAAACGTTAAAGTCTATGAAGTCGACGCATATAATGGACATTCCGCTGAGCGACTTGGTCATCTCTCTGCACAGGGCTTCGTCTTTGTTGATGATCTTGACGCTCATCCTGTCGGCGGCCAGCAGCCTCGCCAGGTTTTTACTGACGATGGACCCACTCAGCACCACGAAGTTCCTGGCCGGGTACTCCAAGCACATGAGCTCGTTGAACCCCGTGAGGACATCGTCAGTGCCGAAGACGCAGATCCTGTCCCCCGATTAAATCTCAATGGTCTTAATCTTGGTGTGCACCATGTCGCCCCTGTAGACCGCGAACACGGTGCACCCCTTCAACACTGGAAGGTGCATCACCACCTTCCCGACCACGTCGTAGAAGAGCTCCACACTGAATATAGCCATGTCAGCCTCCTGGTTAGTCATGTACTCGAAGTAACGGCGTTCTTCAGAACGTACAACTTGTATATCTTCTCTGCCGTGATCAGCTCGGGGGAAATGGTGGTGTCCACACCCTGCGCGAAAGTCTCAATCATGAAGTCTGGGTCATTGACCAACGAGACGGTGATGATCGAGGGCCTCAGCCCGAGTTTGTCAGTTGATATCTATATGCACATTCGTACGCGTGTGCATACGAGCGCGTATGGTAGCGTCCATTGATCGTTCCTGTTTTTTGAGGGAATACCTCGTTCTCATTTGCGGTGTTGTGGTTGACCGGGACCAGAGGTCCCGGCCTCTGTATGTTGTTTAACTGCCTCGAAAGCGTCAAGAATGCATTAGAAATCCGTATAACAGCCATGACTATGTCGTTGAAATTGCTATAGATGTGCCTCATCACTTTCTCCTCGGAGACTTCCATCATATGAGAACGAACAGAGCTATTCACGAATGTATCTGCTGTCATGGTACTCAATTAGCTTCGATAAGTACA
>CAZXOR010000112.1:0-4273 GCA_964642395.1 uncultured Methanomassiliicoccales archaeon
TCTACAGGAAGGCCGTCAACAAGAACCTCATCAGGGGAAGGTCCATCGAGGGCGTGGTTGCCGCATCGCTCTACGCGGCATGCAGGCAGTGCGGAGTGCCCAGAACCCTCGACGAAGTTGCCAACTCCAGCCGCGTCAGCAGGAAGGAGATCGGAAGGACCTACAGGTTCATGACCCGCGAGCTTAAACTGAAGCTAATGCCCACCAAGCCCCAGGACTACGTCCAGAGGTTCTGCTCCGAGCTGAAACTCAGCGGCGAGGTTCAGAGCAAGGCGGCCGAGATCCTCAAGGACGCCTCCGAGAAGGAACTCACCTCAGGGAGGGGACCCACTGGCGTGGCCGCCGCGGCGATCTACATTTCCTCGATCATGTGCAACGAGCGCAGGACCCAAAGGGAGGTGGCCGACGTCGCGGGAGTGACCGAGGTCACCATCAGGAACCGCTACAAGGAGCTCACTGAAAAACTCGGCATCGAAATTCAGCTCTGAGGGCGACGGGATGCACCCGGACATCTTGCCTCTCCATTTTTCATGACCTGTCCGGGCCGGGATGCCAGCCGGACCGGTGACAGATTTATTATTTAGGAACGGTTGAATCCTGTACCATGACTGAGGAACAGCCCGTGCAGAGACCGAGCAGACACATCTGCCTCACGAACAGGAACGCTCTTGGCATATCTGACGACCCGGAATACGACATGCTGCTGGCTCTGGCAGACAAGGACGTGCTAACGCTCGTGAGGGGGCTAGCCAAGGAAGAGGCCCGCTCGCCATTTTCAGACGGGCTCTTCGGGATGAATAGAACACGCACCAACACGGCGATCAGGAAGATGAAAGACGCGGGGCTGATATCGTCCAGGAGGGACGGGGCCGACCACGTTTACTTCCTCAATGCGGGCCGCTTCAGGGACCTGGCACGCTTCCTCGAGGAGCTAATCAAGGCTTGAACCACTTGAACTCCAGATAATCGATGGAGTTCTTTCTCACCCTGCCGAACAGAATCTCCTTCTTCACACCACCGGACAGCCTGACGGTCCTAGAGATCTCCGGCCACATCTTTATCCCATCATCGGTGACCACGTGCACCAAGTATCTGGCATGCGCGTCGTTCGGCGATGACTGATACACCCTGAAGTGGGTGCCGTATTTGAAGCCGGTCTTGACCACTAGGCCGCGCTCCCTCATATCTGAGAACACGAGGTACCTCACACGGAACTCATCCTGCATGAACGTGCCGAATCTGAAGAGATCGTCAAATGACAAGGACCGGTCGTCCTGGTCAAGGATCGTCAGCCTGCCCTTCCCCACGAGGTGACAGCTCTCGATGAGCGACAGCTGAAGGGCGTCCACCATCAACTTCCCGTAGTGGCCGTAGGTCCTGAGGACCTCGATGTCCTCCCTGTCGAAGACGAAAACCCTATCACTGATCAGCCTGCCAACGGGCTTCCTCTCCATCGGCTTCGGGAACACCTTCCCGGCGGGGTCACGGATGGACATGATGTAGTAGGTCAGATCGCCCTCCTCGTCCACCACCCCGTACAGCAGTTTCTTCCTTCTGTCGTTGGTATCGAAGGTCTCATTGATCAGGGTGGCAATGTCTATGGCGTTCCTCTCCGAAACCGCGCGGACCAGGTACTCCGGGCGGGAGTTGCTCATTGTCTTCCCACGGGGGAACACGGAGATGTCATAGTCCCCCGTCTCGTACTTTGTGATGAACCCGCGCTGCCTAAGATCGCGGTAAACCAGGTATTTGATGTCAAAGCCCTCGACAACCTTCGCCGAGTGGCGGAACAGCTGGTCGTATGTCATAGGACCCTCGGGGCCCCTGACCTCTAATCTCTTGTACTCAAGGAGGTATGTGGCCTCCACCATGTCCAGGTTCACTCCTCCGCCGCTGCGGGGGTAACCGAAGTTGCCACGAGTGTAGAGCCTGCTGCCCTCGCTCTGGTCCCTGACCTCAACGATGTCGTCGACGAGAATACCTGCCATCATACGGAGTAACTGATGATGGTATTTAACCGGAATCAGGGTAAGGAGCGGACTCAAAACGGAATCAAGAAAGACGGGGCGGCCTGTCCGCACTCGTTGGCGGCTGGATCTATTGTCGTTTAGAAGCCTCACTCGATGATGGAGCAAGACGGAAAAGTCTCCTAAGGATATTGCTCGTAATAGTACAGATCGAGGAACACGTGGCCGGAGAGGCAGAACACGATGGTCTTCTCTTCGCCGATGGCTTTGCACTCCAAGGCCTTGTTAATGGTCCCATTGATGACGTGGCAGGACTCGGGGGCCGCGACAATACCCTCGGTCCTGGCCAAGATGATACCGACCTTAAAGGTCTCGGTCTGGTCGTAAACGACCGCGGTGAGCAGGTTCTGGTCATAAGTAGCGAAGACAAGCGGGGCTATGCTGTGGTACCTGAAGCCTCCAGCGTGGATGCTCTTGGGCATGAACCTGATCCAAGAGTGTACATCATGATCAGGGGCGTCATCCCGCGATGTCGCCGTAGTCGTACCCGAACTTACCCTCGATGAAGGAGGGCGCGGTCTTGGACTCCACGGCGATGATCTCGGTACGCTCTTCCCCTGGATTTTCTTGTGCATCATAGGGAATGTGAACCCGGCGAAATTGGATCCCCCGCCCACGCAGGCGATCATGTAATTGGGTTTGATCTCGGCTTTCTGTATCTGCAGCATGCTCTCTTTCCCGATGGTGATCTGGTGAAGCATAACATGGTTCAGGACGCTGCCCGTGCATAGCAGATGCTCTCGTTCTTAACGGCCAGTTCGTATGCCTCGAAGATGGCGATCCCCAGGGACCCGTAGGTGTCCGGGTGCTCCTTCAGGATCTTCCTACCGAACTCAGTGTGTTCGCTGGGGAAGACGTAGACCTCCGTACCGTACATATGCATCAGGGTCTTCCTGAAGGGCTTCTGGTTGTAGTTCCTCCTGACCATGAACATGGTGGTGTCGATGTCGAAAAGGTTGGACACCATGATGAAAACAGTCCTCCACTACTCGGCGCCAGTCTCGGTGGTTAGGGTGTGGATGCCCGCCTCGACGTTGTAGTACGCCCGGGCCAGGACAGTGTTTCCCTTGTGGCTATCCAGGAGGCTCATGTTTTCCCTCTTGAAGTAGATCTTCGCGGGGGTTTTCAGGTATCTCTCCAAGCAACACGCCTTTTGCAGGGACGAGGGCCTGTTGAAGTTGACTAGGGCGTCGCAGACCTTCTCGGGGATGTCGATGTACCTCTCAGGGGAGCCCCCCCCCTCCCTGCCTTATGATTTTTGCAAAAGATGGGGTCGAAGTCCTTGGCTTGGCAAACTTCTTGGTCATCGAATTTAGCGGAGGCTGCATTCCGGAGATGTCCGCGGTCAGGTTATACCAGCGCTTCGGAATTTCCTCAGCGTCGAATGTAATGCGTATGTCTTTCGGTATTACTATGACCGACTAACCATTATATGTATTTGTACATAATAATTCTTCAGTGTATAACTAATACATTATCGACGACACATTGATGGAGATCTCACGCTGCGACCGCTGAGAATGTCCGTTGATGACTTCTCTAGCATCTACGAGGGGACTGCTGTGCCACCGATGGTGACCGCATCGTCAGCCAGACATCCTAGAGGAGTGGTCCAGATCCGAGCCAACACGAGTAGTACTGATTACCTACCCGTCCAACATATACTGTTATAAACACACAGTTTATGAACGCCGACAACACCGAGTTTGCGCACGAACTCGGTGTTGTCGACTAATAAAACTGTAATTATAAGCGGACTCCGTTCACAGCGTGGTGACAAAATGAATCATAATCCGATTAGTATCAAAACAATCACAAAAAAAATACTTGACGATAGGGTAGATGCCACAGGTACCATCCGTGACGGCTTCAAACACGAAAAAACCGGGATCTCCATGAAAGAGTTATGGTACAAGGTGGCCGTTGCCGAGGACAAGATATCTTGCTCTCGCGCGACGGAGGAGTTCAACATGTCGAAGGACTTCGCGTCCAAGTGGTCACACATCTACAAAGCTAAGAAACTTCTCAACTCGAAGTACAAAAATTGCAAGGTGCCGATGTCGATTTTCGACTCAATATCCACCCATCCGAAGAGGATTATCAGGAAATTTTGGCAGAAGGCCCGCAAACGATCATCGAGCTGTGCAACACGAAGAAGTACCAGGAATTCGGCTCTTAGAACCTGAGTTTATCAGTTGATACCTACATGTATATACGTACGTGCGCATGCACACGAGTACGTATGT
>CAZXOR010000113.1:0-4198 GCA_964642395.1 uncultured Methanomassiliicoccales archaeon
GGTCGTGGAGCCGGTATCATCGGCGGTCACGGGAAAGCCGGATACGGCAAGACCGGGAAAATCGGGATGCTGAAGTACGAGCCCGATTACTACGGCCGCCACGGTTTTAAGAGACCCCAGTGCGTGGTCGAGGCTAACCGTACGATCAATGTCGGGGAGCTCTCGGAGCAGATCGAAAGGTTCGTATCGATGGGCTTCGCCAAGAAGGAGGGCGACACATATAGCATCGACCTCACAGAGGTGGGCATTGACAAACTACTGGGAACCGGCAACATCACCGTGGCTGTGAACGTCGTGGTCGCGGAGACCTCCGCGAAGGCCCGTGAGAAAGTCGTCGAGGCCGGCGGTTCCATTGTTGAGCGAAACCGAAAAGGAGAGGTAGATAGGGATGGAAGATACACCAAGCTTGTTGTACAAGATCAAGCCCTTGTCCGACAGGCTACCCTCCGTCAAACGTCCAGAAGGGCATGTGCACTTCAGAACGAAGATGATGTGGGTCATTGTCATATTGGTCCTATACTTCATCATGACCAATGTGTACTTGTATGGCTTAGACTAGTCCGAATCCCTGGACTTGTTCGCACAATATAGGACAATCATGGCGGGAGCCTCCGGATCGTTGCTACAGCTCGGTATCGGACCAATCGTTACGGCATCCATCATCATGCAGCTTTTTGTCGGTGCGAAGATCATCAAACTAGATCTCTCCAAGCGTGAGGACAAGGCGTGCTATCAGTCAGTCCTCAAGCTGCTGGTTATCATAATGATCGTCTTTGAGGCGATTCCCCAAGTTTTCGGTTACCTTGTACCGTCCGATGCGACCGAAAGCTTACTGGGCAATGGCGGTGCTAAACTGTTGCTGATAGTTCAGCTGTTCGCCGGATCGTACATCATCTTCATGATGGACGAGGTGGTGTCCAAATGGGGTATCGGCAGTGGTATATCCCTGTTCATCGCGGCGGGGGTGGCGCAGTCTTTGTTCACAGGAGCTCTGAATTGGAACCCAATAGACATGTCTGCGGACATGAGTTTGGCGAATCCGCCGGGCGGTACGATACCAAAGGCTCTTTACTATATATTCACGCTCTCACCCAATGAGATGGCGGAAGGCGGCTACGAGTTACTGTTCCTAGGCCAACCGAATCCGATGATCGCATTGGTGGGTACACTGGTTATCTTCCTGGTGGTGGCGTATTTGGAATCCACGAGGATAGAACTCCCGCTGTCCCATGGTAACGCCAGGGGCGCGAGGGGGAGGTATCCCATCAAGCTGATGTACGCGAGTAACATCCCTGTCATCTTGATGTCGGCCGTCCTGGCCATCGTCAGCATGGTGACGCTGCTCCTGTATAGCAATGACTTCCTCAGTAGTATCCCGCTGCTAGGGGGTAACAGTGCAATAGGGTACTTCGAAGATGGATCGACCGTGGCCGCCGGAGGTCTGGCATGGTATCTGTCTGCGCCGCAGAGCCTGACTGATTGGTTGATGCCAATCTTCGATCCGACCCAGTACGGGAATGGACACAACGCGATACAGAACCTGGCTCATGTGGCCATTTACTTCACAGTGATGGTGATGGGTTCGATCCTATTCGCGAAGTTCTGGGTCGACACTACGAACCTGGGACCGGAGGCCGTGGCCAACCAGATCCAGAAGAGCGGAATGCAGATACCCGGATTCCGTCGCGATCCGAGAGTGCTGAAGCGTGTGCTTGAAAGGTATATCCCCACCATTACCATTCTATCGGGTGCAATGGTCGGAGGCCTAGCAGCATTCGCGGACATGATCGGAACAACCGGAAACGCGAGCGGTACGGGAGTACTGCTGTGCGTGGGGATACTAATCCACTTCTACGAGGCCATAGGCCGCGAGCAAATGATGGAGATGAATCCAGTCATGAGAGAGTTCTTCGGATCGGAGTGATGAAACATGCTTAACCCAGGCAGTCCACAAAGCATGTAGAAAGTTCAGGAGCAGGCTCCCCCGATGTCGTCCAAGATGATGATCGGGATGTTCCTGGTGTTGATCATCATGATGGTGATCATGAGCTTCAGGTCCCAGATAGGACAGGGCCTGGACTTTGTGTTCCGCTACATCGCTTTCGACGGGCAGTATCCCGTCCTCACGCTAATCATAGCGGGATTGGTGATGATCACCATCAGCACTATTGTTAGGAATCTGATGTCTGACCCCATAGAAATGGCCAGGAACCAGCAGATCTAGAGCGACTTTAACAAGGAATTCCGTCAGGCAAGGATTGAGAACAACCTCTTCAAGATGAAGAAGCTTCAGGAGATGCAGCCTCAGATTATGGCCATGTCCATGCAGACCAGCACACAGCAGATGAAGGTTATGCCCGTGACAATGATGTTCCTGCTGCCCATGTACGCCTGGGTCTGGTATTTCATCAACCCCACCGACTCCGGCGGCGGCAACTACTTTGGCGGGGACTCAGCCGAGGCGATTGCCAACAGCCTGTCCAGTCTTGGGCACGCCCTAGTTGACCTCCCCTGGTCTGAGGGATACAACCTTAACACCATGTTGTTGAATTTCTTTCCTTCATGGATCATTATCTACACAATGGTGAGTATGCCCATTGGACAAATCGAAAACAGGCTTCTCAGGCTAATCTTCTTCAAAAGGCATCTGAGGAGGCTCAACCTCGAAGTCAATAGAGCTGAGATTGAATGAGAATAACTATTAGCGGTCCCCCGGGATCCGGGAAGACGACCGTCTGCAGTAAGCTTTCGGAGGCCCTCGGCCTGGAGGCCGTGGTCTTTGGGAAGATCTTCCGCGAGTTTGCTGCATAGAAAAACCTTACACTAAGTGAGCTGAGCGCAATCGCCGAGAAGGACCCGAGGATCGATGAGATGATCGATTTTAGGCTCCTCGAAATCGCGAGGTCCCACCCCGACATAATTCTGGAGTCGAGACTCTCCGCCTACATGCTTACCCGCCACAGGATCCCTGCATACAGGATCCTCCTAGAGGCCAGCCCCGACATCCGCATGGCTAGAGTCGGCCTGCGCGAGGGAGAGACGCTGGAGGAGGCTACTGCCAAGACCATCGAGCGTCAGAAATCCGAGGCCAAAAGATACATAAAGCACTACGGCATCGACATCCACGACCGCAGCGTGTACGACCTCATTCTCAACACCGACAAGCTCACTCCTGACGAGGTCATGCAAACCATCCTCGATGGAGTTCGTAGTTGGAATGCCTATTAAGAATCTTAGGACGATTTCCGACAAATAGGGCAGGCACCCGTCCGACCGTTCCCTGGGGGGGGGCTGTTCTGGGGCGGCGTGATCATTCTGGACAAGTCGTCGGGCCTCACATCACACCAAGCTACCGCCTGGGTGAGGGGTATGTTGAACGCTGGGAAGGTGAACCATGGAAGCACCTAGACCATACGTCAGCGGAGTCTTGCCGGTGACACTCGGCAAGGCCGTCAGGCTCATTGACGTCGTGCTGTTCTCGAACAAGGAGTACATCTGCCTGATGCGTCTGCACGCCGACCGCCTGGAGGAAAGGATAAAAGATGTGGCCTCCCGCTTCGTGAAGAAGATCTACCAGCTCCCCCCCCCCCTCCCGGTGCACTCCGCCGTCAAGAGGCAGCTGAGGATCAGGACCATCAGGGAGGTTAAGGTGCTAAACATCTGCGGCAGGAACGTTCAGATGCGTGTCTTCTGCGACGCGGAGACCTACGTGAGGACACTCTGTGTAGACATGAGCGAACTGCTGAGTGTGGCTCCAATATGGTGGAATTTAGGCGCAATCGCTCCGAGAGAATGACCTAGGTGCGGGCATTCACACTCCAGGATATTAGGGACGTGTACGTCCTGTGGCAGCAGAACAGCTACGGCGACTGGCTGAGAAGCATGGTCCTGCTCAGGAGGTCTTAATGGAGTCCTTCCCGAAGGTGGTTATCAAGGCCATGGCAGTCGACGTGGTCTGCTATGGTTCTGACCTCAACGTCACCAGCATGCACAAGCTGGATGAGGACATCAGGAAGAGCGTGTTGGTGGTGATCTTGTCCACACCAAGGTGATGGCATCGTCGTCAGAGATGGCAATGGAGACGACAAGGGTGTTCATAGAGCCCGGCCACTACCCTAGAATATGGCGTTACTCCACGAACCTGGAAGAGCTTAGGGGAGAGCCACCCATTTATGTGATTCATGGTTAAAACTTGAAT
>CAZXOR010000114.1:0-4173 GCA_964642395.1 uncultured Methanomassiliicoccales archaeon
ACGCCAGCTCGGCGTCGTCCTTCGCCTCGTCCTCGTGGACGAAGACCTCGATAATGTGTTTGTTCGTCATTAGTTGCGCCCGGATTAAGCCGGTGGAAGCTTCATGAGCACACATCTTATCCTTCTGCATGGGCCCGGGCATTCCCAGGACCATGACTATGTCGCAGCCCTGCTCCTAGATGAGCTTCTTGGCGGCCACCGGTAAGTCCTTCACACCGGGCACAGTGTAGCGCACAATAGTAAACCCCGTGCCGGTGCTCTGGAGTTGGTCGATAGCCGAGCGACCCATATCGAACCGAGCGAATGTGGTGTCTACGATCCCTATCCTCTTCACGGAGCTCCCCCCATGCTGCGTATTTTGGAAATTATCCTGCGGGTGGCATTCAGGTCCTCTGCGCACTCCGTGGCCCTAATCACCCTTATCCCATGCAGCCCCTCCTTCTCGAGCCTGGCCTGCAAGTTACCCACGTCGAACTTCTGATCGAAACCTAAGACGATGACATCAGGCCTAACATAGCGAACCGTGTCCATGATATCCCCCCGGCCACCTACGATGGCGCGGTCTACTGGCTTCAGCGAACCCACGATCCTGGCTCTCATGGCTTCCGGCGTGATGGGCTCGTACTTGCTCCTGTTGACGGTGTCGTCGTTGGCGATGACCACCACTAGTTCGTCACCGTAGGACCTGGCCTGCTCCAGGTAGGAGATGTGCCCAGGATGAATTATGTCAAAGACCCCGGAGGCCATGACCCTGGTCACGGCTCAGGGCCTCCCGTTAGCGGAGACAAACCCTTTCCAAGCGGAGAGAACCTCGTCGCCGGTGACGAATGCATATTCTCCCTCCTCGGCATACCTCTCCACGTCGGTTCTGTGCATCGAACCGCCGTCGTCACCCATCATCTCGCAGATGGTGGCCGATGGCTTGACCCCGGCCATGTACATCATGGCGGTGCAGAGCTCGGTGTGGCCTTTCCTGTCTACGAGAATATCCCTGGTAGTGTTCAGGAGGTGGACGTGGCCGGGTGCCCTGAAACGCTCCCCTAGGTCCCCACGGATGCCATCCAGCGGCTTCCCGGAGAAGACAGTCTCGGCGTAGGCAGAGATTGTGAGCGCGCGGTCAGCGTCGGTGATGCCAGTGTAGGTATCGCGGTGGTTGATTGTGATCCCGAAGGAGGACTTCATTCTGTCATAGGGGATATCGGTGGGGGCCATCGCTCTCAGGAGCGGGTACCTTTCTGCGTCGTCCCAGAACACGTCCGACAGGAACGGGAGCCCGATCTCCTCGGCCAGGCGCCCGGGCGTGGTGGTACATATTAGCCCCCCAGCCTCGCGTCTCATAGTCCTGAGGATGTCCGCCGTGACAAACTGCGATGCGACTGTCATGTCGGTCTCTCTCTCTCTATCGTCAAAGTCGTAAACAAGGACCGGCCTTCCGGCCTTGATTTCCCCAAGTGCCTTGTCGAATTCGCTCATGTTCTCAGACGCGAATCTCCGAGGACGAAATAAAGGCGGTTCGAATTACCAGGAATCGGGTAGGAGATGCGTGGGATTGTACGTGGATGAAACGCTGCGTCGATGCCGCAGAACGGATGCAAGAAACCATCGTCGATGCGACCGACCTAAATCATTTAATTGCACTCCACATCCACTCCATCATGTCTCAGGAAGACGCCAAGTACATTCGCAAAAAGGTTATAGCTCACAACAGGTGGTTTGAAGAGTGCATCCCCATGATCGCCTCTGAGAACCTTATGAGCCCCCTGGCCAAGGAGATGCTGATCTCCGATTTTGCCGACAGGTACGCCGAGGGGCTCCCCGGCAAGCGCTACTACCAAGGCAACATCTACGTGGACGAGGTGGAGCTTAAAACCATCGAGCTCGCAAAAAGTGTCTTCGACGCCGACTTCGCCGACGTCAGGCCCATCTCCGGAACCGTTGCCAATATGGCCGTTCTGTTTGCTTTTGCTCAGTCCGGTGACACCATCACCACCTGCGCTCTGGCCCAAGGGGCCCACATCTCCACCTGCGAGTTCGGCGCCTTCGGACAGAGGGCGGTCAACTCCGTGAACTACCCGTTCAACGAGCACAACATGAACCTGGATGTGGATGGGACCATCAAGCTGCTGAAGGAGGTGAAGCCAAAGATCGCCCAGTTCGGCCTGTCCGTCTTCCTTTTCCCCCCGCCACTGAAGGAGTTGCGGGACACCTTCGACGAAATCGGGTGCCTGGTCTGGGAGGACTGCGCCCACATCCTCGGCTTGATCGCGGGCGGGCAGTTCCACAACCCCCTCAGGGAGGGAGTGAACATCGTGTCGTCATCCACGCACAAGACTTTCCCCGGGCCGAACCATGGGCTCCTTCTCGGACACAATATGACGGAGGAGCAGGAGAAGTCCCTGCAGAAGGCGGTATTCCCCGGGGTCACTTCGAGCCACCACCTCCATGCCATGGCCGCCCTTGGCATCACCCTAGCCGAGATGGAAGTCTTCGGCAAGGAGTATGCCGCACAGACCTGCAGGAACGCCAGGGCCCTCGGCGAAGCCCTCTACGAACTGGGGGTGCCGGTACTGTGCCCCGACCTAGGCTTTACCAGGTCCCACGCCATCGCTGTGGACGTGGGGCAGTTCGGCGGGGGCAAGAACTGCGCCAAGGCCCTCGAGGATGCCAATATCATCTGCAACAAGAACATGCTTCCCAAGGATATCAGTGCGGTCAGGCCTTCCGGACTCAGACTTGGGTCCCAGGAGATGACCCGCATCGGGATGAGAGAGTCAGAGATGAAGCAAGTCGCTGAGTTCATAGCTAGGGTTGTCGTGAAGAAGGAGGACCCTGCCAAGGTTAAAACGGATGTGAAAACATTCAAGAAGCAGTTCACGACAATCCAGTACTGTTTTAACGCAGGGGAGCCTGCGTACGGCTACCACAGGCTGGTCAAGTAAACAGGTGATCAAATGGGATTCATAGACAAAGTGAAGAACACCGTGAAGAGCGCCGACGAGAAACTCGGGAACGTTATTGACAAAGAGAAAATTGACAGCGAGATCCGCAGGCAGGAGAGCGTCATCGACGACCTTGTGAAGGAAATCGGGGAAAAGGTCGTGGCTGCCCTCAGGGATGGTAAGGATGCCTCCTCCGCCGAGGTCACTCCGGCCTTCAACAAGATCAAGAAGTGCAAAGTGAAGATCGAGGAGCTGAAGGCAGAGAAGGAAGCCATCGGAAAGAGGGAGTGAGCTCGCATCTGACGGGGGCGAACCTCCCGTCAAAACCCTTACGTCGAAGGGCGATTTCTGTTAAAGACGTCCTCCAAGCCGCCGGCCTGGCCGTAGCCTTTATTGTAACTGTGGGTTGCTTCAGGGCAACGTTCACGTGTGTTGACCCTTTGATCGATGCGATACAGTCGAACCTGGGGGTGTCCTCCGGGGACATGGGAAAGGTCACCACCATCCCCTTGCTGATGTTCACGGCATTCTCCATGGTCATCAGAGACCTTAGAAGGAGGCGCAGGGCCCGGGGTATTATAGTTCTGAGCCTGTTGATGATCATCGCAGGGGTGATCTGTCGCTCGTTCCTTGGCATCTTAGAACTATTCCTCGGGACCGCTGTCATAGGAATCAAGATCAATGCCGGGAACATGCTTATCCCCGCCTTCGTCAAAGCCCACTACCAAGACATGATAGGCAGGCTCACCAACGCTTACACCGCCATGCTGTCAGTGATATCAGCGGTGGAGGTGGCGGTCAGTGTCCCCATCGAGGACAGGATCGGATGACACGAGTCGCTAGTAGTGTGGAACGTCCTCATTGCAATCATTCTGATCTTCTGGATCCCCCACAGGGCCGAGCCGGTGGACTACAATGGACCCGCCCCTGAGAGCAGGAAGACGTGGTTCTCGTCGGGGTTCACATGGTACATCGTCCTCTACCTTGGGCTCCGCTCCCTGTTCTACTACACTGTGGTGACCTGGCTCTCGGTGATGCTGCAGTCCAAGGGCATGACGCCCATCGAGCGGGACTGGTCAACTCTGCGTACATTGTCCTCGGCATCGTTGGGTCGCTGTTGCTCTCAATGATGACTGGCGATGGGAGGGATCTCAGGTCTCTCGGGCCGCCTTCAGAACTATATAATAACGATTTCCCAATTTGTTACACTTATTGAGCTGTGGACATCTTTTTC